>NZ_JBANEM010000039.1:0-18864 GCF_040187805.1 Comamonas sp. wu1-DMT | reverse complement strand
GCTGACCTCCATGAACGCCTGATTGGCATATTTGATGTAGCTCTCGGTGTCCGTGGTGGACATCAGAGTCGCGTGCTCATCAAAGCTGTACTCCCGCTGGGTTACCGGTGCGTTCACTCTCATATGTGCCTTCTGTGGTCAATGGCCTGACGAAACGAGATACCGCCCAGATTGAGTGAAGCCGGTACGCCTTGGGCACCCCTGCGATCGCTCCTTGAGCGCTTGCTTGTATCAAGTACTTACATATTCCTTGACTGGTCTCAATTTTTGAATAGAGATCAGATCTGATGTATCTACCTAGCATCGAATCAGATCTGATTCATCAAATCATCTTGATGCCATTGAATTAATTTGATACAAGTCAATTTACAAATTCTGGATTCTTCTTGTTCGGCAACCAGGAGAGGCTCATGGATGCAATGGTCAGCACCAGCTACAGCATGGAATTGGTTGTACTGTCGTACGCGATTTCAATGATTGGCGCCTTCATTGCGCTGATCTCTGCCAAGCGACTTGAGCCGGAGGTTGATGACCGTCAGAGCTATCTGATGAGCCTTGGCAGCACAGGGATTGCTCTTGGCGGCATTGGCGTATGGTCGATGCATTTCATTGCCATGCTTGCGCTGCGCATGGACCTTGGAACCGGCTACTCGGTATGGGAGACAGGCGTGTCGCTCATTGCCGCGGTGGCAATCTCGGCTCTGGCTTTTCATATCGTGGCTCGCAACCCGCGCAGCATTGGCCGCTTGTTGCTGGCCGGATCCATGCTTGGGCTGGGCGCCGTTGTCATGCACTACCTCGGCATGTATGGCATGCGTTTTGGAGGCCACCTGGAGTGGGACTATGAGCGAATCGCCATGTCGGTGCTGATTGCTCTCGTGGCTGCAACTGCGGCGCTGTGGCTGGCATTTCATACCGCACAGACAAGCATGCGCCTGCTTGCTGCGGCGATCATGGCCCTTGCCGTTTGTGCCATGCACTACACGGGCATGAGTGCGGCCGAGTTCATTTGCACTACGGAAAATCGCCTTGCAATTCCTTCGGGAAGGTATGTGCTCAGCGCGCTTGGACTGCCGATGGTGGTGGCTGTACTGGCCCTGGGCATGTCGATGGTTCTGCTGATGGACCTGGCGCTGGTCTCTTTCCAAAAGAGCAGCATAAGAACAGGTATCCCCCGCAAATGAATTTCGGCAGCAGACTGATGCCCCTTGTTATGGAGCTTACTTCGCATTGCGCCACCATCAATCTCGACCTGTCTCGTTGGCGCATGTCGCTCGGTGACGAGCAATCGGCCCGTTGATCACCACTCCGGCTCTGTCTGCAAGGAATAGGTTATGGGTACCTAGCTTGAGGCAAACACGATACCGGCACCAACCGCATCTACGCAACGCTGAAAAGTAAGAGGCAATCTTGAAACACCTGCTCGGATGTTTTCTTTATCACAGTGAAATCGCCAGTGACGCCAGTACGAGCTGTGTCGCAGATATCACCAGAGTCTCACGCCGCTTCAATGAGGCCCATGGGATCACAGGAATCCTGATTTTTGACGGTCAGCGCTTCGTTCAATACATGGAGGGCCCTCAGCAGCAGGTGATTGCATTGGCCAAAAAGATATCCCTGGACAATCGCCATACCAATTTCACTCCGCAGCACGAGGCAAGAGGTATAACGAGTCGCCTTTTCTCCGGCTGGAGCATGGCTTACCTCTCGGTAGAGGATGCCGAGCCGTTGGCCCAAATGTGGGTTGTCGACGGAGACGCCGCGATGAGTTGCCTGCAGCAACTATTGCCAATGCTGGATGCTGCATAGCAGCTCCATTCAAACTCCTTGTTGCTGAAGCACTCTGATTTGCGCCGGCTCGAATATCGTTCCTAGACCGCTGCCTACCGGCCAGAACTTGATAGTACCCAGCTCATTGCGGAGCACTACGATCACTGTCGGAGGACTTCTTTGCGAACCGTCGAATGAGCGCTTCGATGATCTTTGCCTCAAGCTCCGTGAACTGAACTTCCGCTCCTCCTTGTGCGGCCCGCAGCTTCTTGTGTAACTTCAGAAGCAAATAGGACAGGCAACCTGTACCAAGACCCGCTGCTCCGATAGCAATCGGTACTACGACTGGGGTAGCTGGCAGAATTCCCGCAGACATAAGGGCGCCGGTCAGTCCGCTGGCTCCAATGGTGGTCCCGAAGATTCCCGCGCTTCCTATGATTGCGCTGGCTGCACCTGTCACCGTAAGCGCCCCAACTCCAAGCACCGCTCCTGTGCCAGCGAGGAGTGAGGATATTGCCGCTGAGCTTAGATATGTTCCTGTGACATACCCGCCTGCACTGGTGACGATCAAGCCGCCCGCTGCATGTGGAACCAAGCTACCGCCGGCAGCAAGGGCTGCAATGACTGGGATGAGAGGAAGTGGCATTTCATGGTTCCTTGTGTGCTTGACTCACACACTTTCTCACTCAAGAGAGTGCGTACTACTTGTTGCAAAAAGTATAGTCCGCGCATCGCCTCACCGATGCACAACACCAACATCGAAGGTTGTTGACGCTTGAAGAACGACAGCCCTCTTCCGCCGGCAGCAGAGTTCAAACTGCTTTCATTCACTCCATGCAAGACAGCTCTTCTTCCAGATCGCTTTGCAACTGATGCGGTGAAACGACTAGCCCCTGCATTGCTAGCGTTGGAAATACGGCCGCAAGCATGCCGTCCTTTTCCATACCGGGAAGCCAACGACTCAGGAAATGGTGAACATCGATGCTTGCAGGGGAATTGCCAGCCCATTCGCCAACTGCACAGGCAATCGCGTAATCGGGATGTGGCCAAAAGGGGGCCACAGGATTTCCGTTGCTGTCCGAGGCTGTCACCCATCCACCCTCATTTCTCAGTCCCCACACCAATTGCCAGTCCGATACTCGGCCGATGAAATGCCGATAACGCTGATGACTGGCAAGTGCCGATACCGCCTGGAACTGTTGTCGGTTAAGTGGATATGACTTTTCCATGTGAGAACTGGAGCTGGATGAATGAGGCATTCTGTCACCAGGTCACAGCCGGAGTTCTAGTCGCTCCGGCAATGATGAACTGGCGATAGCGCCGATGCATATGCCAGCTGTGGATCGAACAGCGGCCGCAGCAACCATAGACAGCCGAAAGCGGGCCGCCAGCAGATTTTCTTCTTGACCGCGCTGAGTCCAGATCCGCCTCCCCCGTCTCAGCTACCCGACCACCGCCGCCCTGCTCGGCCACACGCTCATGCTGGCCAAAAGTCAGCCGGACCGGTATAGGCACCATGACCATCACGGCTACGCAGCATCCGTTCTGCCCTTGGTAGCGCATCCTGACCGAAGGGCCTGCGTTCGTCATGCCTATGCAGCCTCGATGGCCTAGCCGTCGCTCATCTCAAAGCAGCTCTCCCCGGCAAAGATATTCGTCAGGGCGGCCTTCAGTTCCTCGTACTCGCCTGCTGAAAGATCAAAGGCGATGGACATTTGCTTCGGCTCATCGATGTCCTCCTCCGCCTCGCGTTTGAACGTGAGCTCCGCACCGGTACGCTTCAGCACAAATCGCTCAATGCCGCCATAGCGAGGTCTCTGCTGCTCACACCACTCGACATGGTAGGTATCCATGCCCAGCTCTTCATCCTGCTCGTCCTCATCCTCTTCGAAGGAGCGTTGAAGCATCAGGTAATGCTCGGTGTCGTGCTTCTTGTCGGCAAAGCCGACAAGGTGGCAGAAGTCCTCCGGGTCTTTTGTGACGATGCAGGCTGCGCGAAAGGAGAAAGTGTTCATTTGGATGTTCTTGAGGGTTCAGGGCAGCGACAGATTTGGAATCCGGATCCTATGGCGGGAAGGCCCTGGTCACGAGCGCCGTGGATCGACCGACAGCAGTCTCCCGGCGTTTGCAGAACATGTGCTGCAACGGATTCATTGCTGCTTGATGCCTGACTTGCTCAGTTGATGAGCCTCGACGCACCGGCTCGACTACTGGCTGCTCCAAGATGGATGCTGGTTATTGACGGAGCAGCCGTGATGTTCTGCGGACAGATTATCTGGGACCTTCTTGCTACCTGGTCCACAGGGCCGAGCCCCCGGGCTCAAACCCGATGGTCTTCAGCCTTCAGTCCCTCTGACGGAGGTCAGCTCAAGATCATGTGCCGCCGCTGCTTTGGTCCGGCAGCGGTTGCCCACGCTGGAGACTTGGCAACAGAAGAGCCAGTGTGCACCAATTGATGGCCCCGATGCAAAAGGCAATGAGCTTCTGCCTCGCAGATGGCAGACATCGGTACTGGCGCAGCAAGGATAGATTCGATCAAACTACTTTCAAACCTCTGGTCGCTGCATCCAGGCCGCACAATGAGCCTGAATACTCTGGCAAACCAACGACAAGGAACGGCTCAATGGCTTGTCCTTGCGCAACACCATCGCCAGTGTTCGCTGCAATCCTGGTGTGAGCGGGCGTGAGACCAGGTCATCGCGGGCGCCTCGCCCCTGCATGGCCATGCGCGGAATCACGGCATAACCCAGGCCTATGGCGGCCATCTCCTTGAGCGCTTCGACGCTATCAAGCTCCATCTGAGGATGCGGCAGTTCACCGGCACGGCGCAGCCAGGCATCGACCACGCCGCGCGTGCTGGCTGATTTCTGCAAGGCAAGCAGAGGCAGGGATCTCAGCTCTGGCGCAGCCACCGCATCGCCCGGCATCAGCATCTCCGGGCAAGCTACGGCCACCAGCTCGTCGTGCAGCACGGGAGTGGCCAGCAAGGCGCGGCGGTTTAACGGCAAGGTGACCAGGGCAAGATCCAGACTGTTGTCCTCCACGCGCTTGACGCATTCCTCGGTATTGCCCGTGACCACCACGATGTCGATGCCCGGATGACTGGCCCGTATCTGGCGCAACACGGCAGGCAGAAGATAGAGACACACGGTCAGGCCCGTACCTATCCGCACCTGTCCATTCACCTCGCGCGCATGCGCACTCAGTGCATGGGCCAGGCCTTCCAGCGCCATGCTCACGGCAGGCAGTTGCTCCAGCAAGGCCTTCCCGGCAGCCGTCGGCACAGCACGCCGCCCCACGCGTTCTATGAGGCGTGTGCCGAGATGGCGTTCCAGTTGACGCACTTGCAGGCTGACCGCCGGCTGGGACAGCTGCAACAGCTCCGCCGCCTGCGAAAAGCTGCCCTCCTGAACGACCAGACAAAAACTCCTCAACAGCATCAAACCAGGGGCATTAGACAAAGTTTCACTAATACCTTGCATAAGCATCAAAAGATTCCTTATTGGTAAATCTCGGGCGAAGATTACTCCATGCAGAACGCTTCTACTTGCTCCCCCCTTCTTTCCCCGGCTCTGCCGCCGATCGACGGCGACCGCCTGTGGCGCCGCCTCGAAGACCTCGCCAAATTCACCCGGGCCGATATGCCCTGGACCCGCCGCGCCTTCAGTGCGGAATACCAGGCCGCACGCGCCTGGCTGCGCGAAGCTTTCGAAGCCGCGGGCCTGGAGGTGCGCCTGGATGCCGCAGGCAACCTCATCGGCCGCCGTCCCGGCCGGCGCGATGACCTGAAGCCTCTGGCCACGGGCTCGCACACCGATACGGTGAACGCCGGAGGACGCTTCGACGGCATTCTGGGTGTGCTGGCAGGGCTGGAAGTGGCCCATGCCCTGCAGGACGCGGACATCACGCTGAAGCACCCCTTCGAGGTCATAGACTTCCTCTGCGAAGAGCCCAGTGACTACGGCATCTCCTGTGTGGGCAGCCGCGCCATGGCCGGTCAGCTCAGCGCCGACATGCTGGCCGCCCGCGACGACCAGGGCGACACACTGGGCCAGGCCCTGCAGCGTCTGGGCGCCCGCCCCGAAGCCCTGGCCGAGGCCGACCGCCGGCAGGACGGCTTTGCGGCCTTTGTGGAGCTGCACATCGAACAAGGGCCCATGCTGGAGCGCGAAGGCCTGGACATAGGCGCCGTGACCGACATCGTGGGCATACGCCGCGCTCAGCTGTTCTTCGAAGGCCGGCCCGATCATGCGGGCACCACCCCCATGAATGAACGTAGCGATGCTCTCGTGGCTGCAGCAATAGTCATACGCCAGGCCCAGCGCCTGGCGCTGCAATGGAGCCGCAGCACACCTCACTACGTGGTTGCCACGGTAGGTCGCATGAACGTCTCCCCCAACGCCAGCAACACCGTGCCTGGCCAGGTGGACCTGACGCTGGAGGTGCGAAGCAACCATGCCCCCCTGCTGCAGGAGTTCTGGGAAATTCTGGCGCGGCGCTGCGGCCCGGCCATCGGGCGATTGGGCGTGAATTGGCGCGTAGAGCCTCGCACTCATGTCGACCCCGTTGCCTGCGCGCCGCTGATTGCTGCTGCCGTGGAGCAATCCGCCCAGCGCCTGGGCCTGGGCTGTCGACGCATGCCGAGCGGGGCCGGCCACGATGCCATGTACCTGGCTCAGACCGGACTCTCGGGGATGATCTTCATCCCGTGTCTTGATGGACGCAGCCATAGCGCAGTGGAATGGGCTTCGCCGGGTCAGGTTCTGGCCGGCACCCAGGTGCTGGCCGCTACTCTTCTGAACCTGGACGAGCAAATGGACTAGCAGCAATCACGAATGTGAATGGATCAGGCTTGGCCTGGTCCCTGCCTGTCATGCGTAGATGGGAACTGGAATGTCTTCCGGGTTCGCCACGCAGCAATGATCGGCTTTTCAGGCTCACACTCCCGGCCAGGAACGGTCATGAAAACTGGGCTCCAGGCTCAGGTGCTACTCGGATCCGGACGGCGCAAGTCGATTCAAAATCAATTCATACTGAAGCAAGTCAGCGGGTGAGAAGCAGCAGAAGACAACCTCTTCAATTGACGAATGTTCCGACAGGCTTTCCTGGACGGTCCTGACGGCCACTTGAGCAGCCAATTCGATCGGGTACCCGTATATGCCGGTGCTGATGCTTGGGAAAGCAATCGAGGCAACCGACTTCTCCTGCGCCAACTCCATGCATCGGCGATAACAGCTGGCGAGCAGCTCTGCTTCACCGCTTTCCCCTCCTCTCCACACAGGTCCGACGGTGTGAATGATGTATTGGGCAGATAGGCGATAAGCCTTGCTCACCTTTGCATCGCCAGTCTTGCAGCCCCCGAGCAGCCGGCATTCATGCACAAGGTCTGGACCTGCCGCACGATGGATTGCACCATCGACGCCACCTCCGCCAAGCAGAGACGAATTTGCTGCATTGACAATCGCTCCCACATGAAGCTTTGTGATGTCAGAGCAGATGGCATGAAGGCGTGTGGGCATATCTGTACAGCGAAAGAGCGGGAAGGCAGCCGATACTGCAATGGCAGACCAGTTTTGTAAACGCGTTGCCTGCGTAAATGCCGACGTACGTGCCGACGTGCGATGCAGTTGTGCGCGGGCGCGTCCCGAAGTGCCTGGAATCAGGAAGATCGCAATTTTGAGCGATCGTGACCATTGCATGACTTCTGTTCTTGCGAGCATTCGATTGTCTGCACTGGGTCGATCTGCGACTTTCGCAGTCCGGCCAGAAGCGGACTCTTCTGTGATCGATCGCCAGTTTCGGTGAAAGCCTGTCCGAACTAGCCCCGGCCTGGCGCCTGAACGACAGCAACCCCCGCAACACCAGTCCTTGGGCTCCATTTGTCCCGAGCGGCTGCCTGGCTGGACACTCGACAGCACGGCTCGCAGCGACATCCTCATATCGACCCGTCGCAGTCGTTGGGCCTCGAATACCACTTGCACGGGATGCACTGCGAAGCAACGTCTTGGCGACTGAGGCCAGCTAGAACGCGGCATTGAGAGTCATGCACCGAACGAAGCATGGGTGGATGGTGCGAGCTGCAGAGCAACGAAAGCTCGTCGTCGCAACTCTATTTCGTCATCTAGCTAGCGTTTTACCGCAAGGGAAAGCACCAAGCAAAAGTACCGCTTTTTTTTCTTGAATTACTTATGAAAAATAAACAAAATTCATCCGAAATTGATTATGAAAAATATCCAAATAAGTACTGATAGGAAGCAAGCCTTGGCAACTCCCTGAGCATCAAAAAGAGCGCACCGCACCGACTCGATCGAGCACCGGTCCGAACGCTGCAACAGCTCCAGCCAGAGCTCTTCGCCCGAAGTTTTCCAAACAAACGCTTGAACTGTGCCCATGGCACGGCAAGGAGGTGCTGCGCCCAAAAAAAAGTCTATGACTCAACGGATATCCACGAATCCGAGCACTACGGCAACGGCAGCGCCAGGGCCTGTGCAATGCCGGGTCCAAGGTTGACTACAAAGAGTTCGCTGGTCTGGACCATGAAACCGTGGTTCCTGAAGCTGCAAAGCAGCTCCCTTCTTGGGCTCAAGAGCGCTTTGTCGGACAAGCCGCAGCCAGCAACTGCCCTGCTTCTTGAGAACAGGATTCTTGCAACCGAGCGGTAGGTCGCGGACGGCCAGTTCGCGCCCTGCTGCCCACCTGCATTCGATGCAGCAACTGAAAAAGGAGGACGGCAGCAAAGAAATCAAAGCATGGAGACTTCCTGTAATTCAAAGATTCATATAACGGAGACAAAGTTGTTTAGAAAAATAGCAAGCACATTTGCGCTGATGAGCCTGGGAGGGCTCGCACACGCACAATCATCTGTCCAGATCTACGGCATCATGGACACGGCCGTCGAAACCATGAACAACGTGGGCGCAACCCAATCCAGCCTCACACGCATGCCCAATCTGACGGGCAGCGTTCCATCACGCCTGGGCTTTCGCGGCCGCGAGGATCTGGGAGGCGGATTGAGCGCATCCTTCACGCTGGAGATGGGTATCGGCCCCGACAGCGGAGCTCTCAATCAGGGCGGTCGCGGTTTCGGCCGCCAGTCCTTCGTCAGCCTCAACGGCCCCTGGGGATCGCTGGGGCTGGGCCGTCAGTACACCATGCTGTTCTGGTCCGTACTCGAAGCTGACGTGATCGGTCCGAGCCTGCACAGCATGGCCAGTCTGGACAACTACTTTCCCAATGCACGTGCCGACAATGCGATCTCCTACAAGGGCGCCTTCTCGGGCCTGACGGTCGGCGCAACCTATAGCTTCGGCCGCGATGCCGTCAATGCGGGCCCCAGTCCCGGTGGCACCAACTGTGCGGGAGAAAGCAGCACCGACTCCAAGACCTGCCGCGAGTGGTCGGCCATGCTCAAGTACGACACCACGACATGGGGAGCGGCGCTGGCGCATGACGAGCTGCGCGGCGGCCCCGGTGCTTTCGCGGGACTGACCAGCAGCGACAAAGTCGACAAGCGCACCATGCTCAACGGCTATGTGAAGCTTGGTGGCGCCAAGATTGGTGGTGGCTATATGCGCCGCAAGAATGACGGCTATATCGCATCTCCGCGCAACGACCTGTGGTTTGTGGGCGTGACCTACCCCCTTGGTCAATGGAGCGTGGACGCCCAGTACAACCAGCTCAAGTACAAGGACAACGCGGACAAGGGTCAGCTGCTGGTACTGCGCGGTACTTACAACCTGTCCAAGCGCACTGCGGCCTATGCCTCGCTGGGCTATATGAAGAACAGCGGCAATGCGGCCTTTGGAGCAAGCAGCGCTCAAGCTGGTGGAACGCCAATGCCTGGCGTCAACCAGACTGGCTTTGGCATGGGCTTGCGCCACATGTTCTGAGGTCGGAGCACAAATAGAGCGAGTGAGGGTAGCCTGGTGGCCCCCACTCGCTTAGTGCCTGGAGGCGAATTTCAGCTGAGTATCTTGTGTCGATGCTCGTCCCAACCGCCAGCCGGGACGCGACCATTCGTGCGGTGAGTCATGCGTATTTCAGTCAGTAGAGCCGGTGCGAGACAGTATTTCCGAATGACTCTCAGGCACAGCGGATTCAATCGGTCAATGCAGCACGTACGCTGAACATCTCAGCGGCTGCACACGACCCGCAAGACATATCCGCCCTCCCCGCAAGCCGAAACTGCCCTATTCCACCCGCCCTGAAACAAGTTCCTTTGACCTTAAATTAGACTATTCAAAGTGCTGTAATGGACCGGGTTGCAACTACCGCCCCCGGCCATGAACGGCCTTTCAGCAGGATTCTCTGATTTGCAGCTGCCATCTCTTGCCGAGTTAGGGCCCGTTGTCCTTGTTCTCCTTCCTGGAATGGATGGCACGGGTGAGCTTTTCGCCCCGTTCGTTGCCGCATTGGGGAAGACGATGCCCGTCGTCGTGGTGAACTATCCAACTTCCGGTGCGCCACAGACCTATGCCGACCTGACGGAACTTGCCACATCGGCCTTGCCGCCCAATGGCCGCTTGGTCTTGTTGGGAGAGTCTTTCTCGGGACCTATTGCCATTTCGCTGGCAGCGGCATACCCGGGGCGCGTTGTGGGCATTGTTCTGTGCTGCTCGTTCGTTCGCAATCCAAGGCCGGGGCTTCGCTGGCTCAGCGGCCTGGCGACCATGCCCGTTCCGCTTCCCCCTGCTCCGATACTGAACCTGATGCTTCTGGGCCGGTTTGCGACGCCGGCCCTGCGGGCTATGCTGCGGTCCGCCTTGGCCAAGGTTCAAACGGCGGTTCTACGTTCAAGGCTGAGAGCGGTGGTATCCGTAGATGTGCGAGCACATGCCAAAGCCATTGATGCTCCGGTTCTCTACCTGAAAGGAATACGTGACCGCCTGGTGCCACAGTCTTCCTTGGCTGATGCAGAGCAGTGTTTTCGAAAGATAAGAGTTCAGGCGTTTGATGCGCCACACTGCCTACTGCAAGCCATTCCGCAAGAGGCCGCTGCGGTAGTGGCTGACTTCGTTCGGAACGTTGCAACACCACGAGAAAGTTCGGGCATGAATAGGGATTCAAGAGCGTAGGCGTGGTGCCAGACGCCATGTCGCTCTGGCTTGCACTGGCGCGGTCCGATGCCCTCCCCCTATGGTCGACACCATACGATTTCAGGGCCCTCCGTCGAAATGCAAGCCAGGAGCTGGTGCGCCGCGATCATCAACTCAAGCATGTCTGCAATGCCTACCGCATCAAGAGCATTGCCTTCCCCATTCACAGCGACCACCTGTTGAGAGCTAATGCCTGCTTGGAAAATTAGATTTTATTTCGGCAGCCGACGTTTGCTTTTCGTCTTAGCTTTGTGCTGTGAAATGATGGTTTCACCCATCAACACCATGGCTTGTGTGAGTTGCTCCATGTGCTAATGCATTGAGCGTTGATCGCCGGTTTGAACAGATACAAAGGCTCCATCAAAACCAACCATGCCAAAGTGTGCGAGGCCTTCAGCTATGCACGAAGCCAGCTCTTCGCCTTCCTCACAGAATGCAGAAGCGATCATCACACGCATGTAGTCACGGCCGTCAGTTCGCACTTGAATCACGGTTTCCATGGCATGGGGAGCCTCCGCTGCTTCATTGCTCATAACCAACATCAACTGGAGACGTAGAAAGTCTTGGTGATGCACAAAGACTTCGCCCGTCTTTTGCAAATACCAGCCAAGGCGCTCTTGTGCAGAGCCATCTATCGGAGGTTCTCGATGAGCCTCGCGCATTGCATCAAAGAATGCACGTGCGCCACGCGCCATTACCTCCGACAGAAGACCTGCCTTGGATTCGAAGTGGTGATAAATCGCACTCTTAGGTAGGCCTGTCGCCTCCACCAAAGCAGACATAGGCGTCCCCGCGTAGCCGCGTTCTGCCATCACACGCGTTGCCGCTTCGAGGATTTCTTGCCTCGAGCGCCTACCGCGCCGATTTCCTTGTACCGGTATTTGTTGTTCCATGCCTGAGAGCGCGCCCTGTGAATTGTCAAATTATATAGCGCTCGTACTCTATCTCTCTATTGTTTTGTACCGATCGGTTCAATACTGACTTTCCCTATCTAAATGTTTTGTACCTATCGGTACGATTCTGTCATCACACCAGTGGCAGATGAACTGCTGAGCTAAACGAAAAGCTCCGTAGGTCAGTGCAAGACAGATAAGTCCTGCTCTCTGTCTCTGGTTCATGCAATCCAGAACAAGGAGAAGCGAATGCAGAGCGTGTCAACGCTTGGATACATGGTCATCGGAGTCAGTGACCTAACAGCTTGGGAAAGCTTTGCCGTCAACATATTGGGGTTGCAGGTCGGAGCTCGAGCAACTGGCGAGTCCCTCGGGTTACGCATGGATGACTATGAGCAGCGCATTTTGTTGCTGCAAAGTGATCTGGATGACTTCTTGGCCGCCGGTTGGGAATTTGAATCAAGTGCTGCGCTTGACGCATTTATTGACCAAGTTCGTTCTCGGGGCGTAGATGTCTGGGAAGAGAGTGAGAAGGTCGCCACGCAGCGTCGCGTAGAGCGCCTTTTCATATGCCACGATCCCGATGGAATACGTCATGAGTTTTACAGCTCCGCCTACCGTGCTCACACTCGTGACTGCTTCCGCTCAGCCGTATTGCGAGGCGCTTTCAGCACGGGGCGTTTGGGAGTAGGTCATTTTGTTACGGTGCCCAAACAGAGTGCCAAAGCGAAAGCATTTTGTGAGGACGTCCTGGGTCTCAAACTCAGCGACACCATAGTTGGTAACGCCGCGCCTGGGCTCCAGCTCGAAGTTACGTTCTTTCATGCTCGCACTGGTCGCCACCACTCTCTAGCAACCGCAGAAGCTCCCTTTCCGGCCCGAAAGCGCATCCACCACATCATGGTTGAGTGCTCCGACCCGAACGATGTCGGTCTGGCTTATGACCGCTGTAAACGAGCAGGAATCCCGGTGCTCATGGAGCTCGGTCATCACCCCAATGACCAGATGTTCTCGTTTTACATGATCACGCCTTCAGGATTTGCCCTCGAGTTTGGCGCGGGCGGCATTGTCGTCGACGACGCAACCTGGGAAGTCAAGCGCTACACCGAACTGAGTGACTGGGGGCACGCAATGAACCCACCACCAGAAGCCACAACGTCTCCTACACGTTGAAGCCACATGAGTCCTTCTTTCATCAATACACCCACCAATGGAGCTACCAAAATGACTCTTACCGAAGCCGGAACCAGCAAGTTCGTGACTATTAACGAACCCGGTCTGGAGAATTTCAAGATCCACGTCAACGATGCGGGAAGTGGTCCCGCAATCATCATGCTGCACGGAGGCGGTCCTGGTGCCAGTGGTTGGAGCAACTACTACCGCAACATTGAGGTACTGGTGAATGCCGGATATCGAGTGCTGCTGATCGACAGCCCAGGATTTAACAAGTCCGCGGAGATCCTCACAGATATTCCCCGCCCGCTGATCAACGCACGTGCAAGCAAGGGCGTGATGGACGCACTCGGCATCGACCAAGCCCACTTTGTCGGCAACTCGATGGGCGGAGCCTCTGCCATGAGCTTCTCCCTCGAGTTCCCTGAGCGCATGGGCCGCCTGGTGCTTATGGGACCAGGAGCACAAGGTCCGAGCATCTTCCAGCCACAACTGAGCGAAGGCGTCAAACGCATGATGAGGCTGTACGCAGAGCCGAATCACGAGAACTTCAATGCCATGTTGGAGGTATTTGTTTACGCACCTCAGGCTATTACAGAGGAGCTGCGTCAAGGGCGGTGGAACAACATCCAATCGAACTTGACTCACCTGAAGAATTTCGTCGAAAGCTCAAGACTGTGCCCTCACAGCAAGTGGGATCTGACAGCTCGCTTCCCAGAAATTGCTCACAAGACGCTCATCACCTGGGGCCGTGACGACCGCTTTGTTCCGATCGACCATGGCCTGCGAATGGTCAACACCTTTCAAGATTCTCGGCTTCATATCTTTGCGAAGTGCGGGCACTGGGCTCAGTGGGAGCACGCAGAGGAATTCAATCAGTTGCTGATTGCGTTCCTGAAAGACTGAGATCAAACAGCAAAAAAAAGACATAACGGAGACATACATGCTGTCCAGTCCTCAGTCCAGATCAAGCCAGCGCATTGCAAGCAGGTTGCAAGGTTGGCTACTCGTTTCAACGTGTTGGCTGGCATCAGCAGGTGCCGTCCTTATCGCGCCTGTTCTTCCTTCCATGCAACAGGCGTTTTCTGACCAGCCTCACGCAGAAATGCTGACGCTGGTTATCTTGGTGATCCCAGGCTTGATGATTGCACTCTTCGGACCCCTGATGGGGTCTGTGGTGGATGTCATTGGAAGAAAGCGGCTGTATTTGATATCCATCGCCGTTTATGCGGTCGCGGGTATGTTGCCCTTCTTCTTGAATGACCTCTATTCGATTCTTGCAACACGAGTCATTGTGGGCATCGCCGAAGCGGCTATTACGACAATCTCGACCGCACTCACGGCAGACTATTTCAAAGGGAAAGAACGCGAAAAGTGGCTGACGGTCCAGCTCGGCTCTGCGTCAATAGTTGCCGTGGTTATGTTCGCTCTAGGCGGCGTACTTGGTGGGTTTTCGGCAGGCTGGCGCACTCCTTTCATCGTTTATGGCTGTGCAGTGTTTTTTCTGCCGATCATTGCCATCTTTGTTTGGGAGCCTGAGGAAGTCGAAACCTCACGCAGCCGTGCAACAACGAGCCGACTCCCATTTCCATGGCGTGAAATTGGTCATATCTGCGCAATGGCGCTTTTCACCGCCGTGATGTATTTCGTCATAACGATCCAGATCAGTTTCCTACTGACAGCCAAGGGGGTCACAACGCCAGCCATCATCGGCCTCGGTAGTGCGATAGCGAACGCGGGCGTCCCATTCGGTGCTTTCGTGTTCCACAGACTATCGGGTTGGCCCATCAATCGCCTGCTTGTCATCTCATTCGCAGTCATTGCCGCAGGCTTCTACATCGTTTCCACCGTTGCCGACACCAACGTACTGATTTTTGGTGCTTTCGTTGCATGTTTCGGGGGCGGGATAGTCATGCCACTCATGCTGAATTGGATCATGGTTCGCCTGCCATTCGCACAGCGTGGCCGAGGCGCAGGTGGATACATGGCCGCTTTTTTCCTTGGAAATTTTCTCAGTCCATTGATCGTGACTGCTCTGTCCTCCAAGACAGGTGATCTCTTTGCATCGATCGGACTGTTGTCCGCCGTCTGCGCGGCCGTCGCAGGTGTCTTTCTGGTTTTGGCTCTGCTCAGACGCGGACCGATTGACGCTGTTGGCGAGCCCTCCGCCGTATCGCTGCCGCATTGAACACGCAGCTAGTTTTGTGAAGTGAAGTCCCCATGAAAGAAAATTTTGATGCCGACGTTGCTATCGTCGGCTACGGCCCCAGTGGCATCATCGCCGCTCTCACTCTTGCCAAGTACGGTATTTCGACGATCGTCTTTGAACGACACCACGACATCTACGCACGTGCGCGCGCGGTTACGGTCAATGACTGGACCATGCGCATCTTCCAGGACCTGGGTGTCGACGAAGCTGTTCTGAAGTGCATCGACCCACAGCGCTCGCTGCGCTGGATGCGATATGACGGCACCGAAATCATGCGGATTGAATTGCCGCCATCTACCCTGGGCAGCAAGCATCGCCAGTTCAACATTTACCAGCCCACTATGGAGGCAACCTTGCGCGAATGTGCAGCAAGGCATTCAAAGATTGACGTGCGTTATGGCATGGAAATCGCTTCCTTGAGTCAAGATGACTCCAGTGTCACTTTGAGTGCAAAAGACCTGGAAACTGGCAACGTTTCAGATGTTCGCGTGCGTTATGCGATCGGGTGCGATGGTGGCAGTAGCGCCACGCGATCCATGCTTGATGTGAAGCTACTTGGTGACACGCTTGAAGTGCAGTGGATTGTTATTGACTGCCGCGTCAAACGCTGGTGGCCTGATCGGAACTTCCTGACCTTTTGGTCCGACAAGGAGCGACCGGTGGTCGATATCTCTCTGTCTGGAGGTAACCACCGCTGGGAGCTTCCACTGAAGCCGGGCGAGACAGAGGCCGACTTCGCGACGAATGAGCAAGTCTGGCCCTTGCTCAAGGCGCTCGGAGTGACCGAAGACGATGTGGAAATCCATCAGCACGCGTTCTATCGTCATCACACCCGGATGGCCGACAAGTGGCGTGTCGGGCGCGTCTTCCTGGCCGGCGATGCTGCACACCTTATGCCGCCTTGGGCCGGAGCCGGGATGCAGACTGGCATGCGCGACGCCTATGACATCGGCTGGAAGCTCGCGGGCGTGCTCAAGGGCCAATTGCCGGAGCACTTCCTGGACACCTACGAGGCAGAACGCCGCCCCAACGCGGCCTTTTATACCCAGCTCGCTGTGCAACTCGGCAGAGTCATCAAGCAGGAATTGAGTGACGAAGAGCAGGCTGCACTCAATGCCCCCCCACCTGATGCCGCCAGTGCTGCCGAACCTCCGCTGATTGCACCGCCCGTGCTGGCTGCGGGCTGGCTGCATGGCCCGCTGGCAGAAACCAGCATTGTCGGCCGCATGGCACCACAGCCAGTCATGGGAGATACGCGGGGCGTGATGGCGCGGCTGGACACATTGCTGGGGCACAGCTTTGTGCTGCTGGGCGATAACGTCGACCCTGCCACCTTGCTCACTGCCGAGGAAAAGGCCGGGTGGGATGCTTTGGGCGCGCGCTACATCGCCGTGCGCCCCCAGGATGCCCATACCCAAGGTGCGGATGAACTGGTGGATCTCGACGAGGTACTGGGCCCCTGGCTGCGCAAGTATCAGGTGCGCGCAGTGGCTTTGCGGCCGGATCGCTTCGTCGCAGCAGCCGATGTCTCTGGCCTTGGCGTACCTGCTTGACGCTTGATAAGTCCACCCCTACGGGGGTGGATGCGACTGCAATTTCCGGATGGAGACAACAATGAAACTGAAGACTCTGGTGAGCACGGTGCTCCTGACGATGGCTTGTGCTGGCAATGGATTTGCACAGACGAAGTTCGTGACCCTTGGGACGCAAGGAGGGCCCATTCCGTCCTCTGCTTCGCGTGCTCAGCCTTCGAATGCCTTGATCGTAGGCGATAGGGTGTATGTCATCGATGCAGGCGACGGAGCTCTGCGGCAGATCTACGCGGCAGGCATTGATCTGCGCAAGGTAAAGAAGATCTTTATCACTCACGACCATGACGACCACAATGCAGGCTGGGGGCCCATCATCGGCGTGCAATGGGATCTGGGCATTCCGCCTGCGGATGTCTATGGGCCCAGTGCCAAGTCCATGATGAAGGGCTTCCAGCAGTATTTCGCGGTGAATGCACGTATCCGCCAGGCAGATTCCAAGAACAATCATTTGCCGCCTGAGCAAGCCTTTAATGCACACGACATCAAGGGTAGCGGCCTCGTCTATCAGGATGACTTGATTAGCGTTAGCGCTCAGGAGAACTGCCACTTCCTGAACGATCCCAACACCAAGGTAACACGCAAGAGTCAAGACAAGTCCTACGCGCTGCGTATTCAGACCCCCGACAAAACCATTGTCGTCAGCGGCGATACCGGCCGCTGCGCAGTACTGTCCGATTTCGCAAAGGACGCAGATCTGCTGGTGCACGAAGTCGTGGACCTGCCATTGATTCGCGAAATGATGCGACGTCAGCACGTGCCCGATGCAGTAGCCGATGGAATGATGCGCCACATGGCCGAAGAGCACACAGTGTCAGAAGACATCGGCTTGCTCGCCAAGGCCGCAGGCGTCAAGAAAGTCATCCTGACACATCTGGTGCCCGGCGGCGATGAGCCGGATTCGCGATACACCGACGGTGTTCGCAAGCACTTCGGTGGACCTGTCGAAGTGGCACGCGATCTCATGGTCTTCGAATAAAAGCCCTCCTGAGTAAACAGCAACTCACCACCGGCTGTACCAAGCCAGTGGTGTGCTCGGCCGACTGCGGCCGAAGGCAAAGAGCCTTGCTCCTTACCCGATCACAGCTCCCCCCCATATGACTGCCCCATCAACAAACCTTCATGCTGCTGCCCTGGCCATACGAGAGGCCCGCAGCTCACGCAGCCCGATTGCCAGCGTATCCGAAACCTTTGGCATTACCGGGCTCGACGCTGCCTACCAAGTGGCTCAAATCAATACACAGGCTTGCCTGGAAGACCCAGCCCGCCGAGTCGTTGGCCTCAAGGTTGGGCTCACCAGCAAAGCAGTGCAACAGCAACTGGGAGTGGATCAACCCGACTTCGGAGTGCTATTCAACGATATGGAATATCTGAATGGCGACACCATTCCCATGAGTCGACTCATCCAGCCCAAGATTGAGGCCGAGGTCGCCTTCATCGTCGGCAAAGACCTTGGTAACCAAACACCGTCATGGTCTGAGTTCATCAACGCTTTGTCCTACGCGCTTCCGGCTCTGGAAATCGTCGATAGCGTGATTCGCGATTGGAAGATCACCCTGGTAGACACCGTCGCAGACAACGCTTCGTCAGCGCTCTACGTATTGGGCGAGCAACCCGTAGATATCGGCGCTCTCGATACCTCGGCTCTCGGCATGCATCTAAGCATCAACGGGAACACAGTTTCCGTCGGCTCCGGTTCGGCCTGCCTTGGTCACCCTTTGCGCGCAGCCTATTGGCTGGCCTGCACCATGGCCGAGCGAGGTCACCCCTTGAAGGCGGGCCAAGTCATTCTGTCTGGCGCCCTAGGCCCAATGGTTGCGCTCAATGCTGGAGATCTGGTCCAAGCAAACCTGGGCAGCCTGGGCAGCGTCGGCTGCCGTCTGGCCTGACTATCCCTCTCCACCAAGGACACTCCATGAGCAAAAAACTCAAGGCCGCCATCATCGGCAGCGGCAATATCGGCACGGATCTGATGATCAAGATCCTGCGCCATGGCAAGAACATCGAGATGGGGGCCATGGTCGGCATCGATCCCCACTCCGACGGTCTGGCCCGCGCCGCCCGCATGGGCGTGGCCACCACCCACGAAGGCGTGGAAGGCCTCACGCGCATGCCCGGGTTTGCAGAGATCGACT
>NZ_JBANEM010000038.1:0-20928 GCF_040187805.1 Comamonas sp. wu1-DMT | reverse complement strand
TCGGTTCACAGAGTTGGGCTGTCCGCAGACGGCGGCTGTGGCGTAGCCACGCCTGGGGTTGGGGAAGTCTGGCCTGGGGCTGATTTATGCAACAGCGCCCTTGCGATTGCGAACTGCTTCGGAGAGGTCTGGTATGCCAAAGCGGTTGAAGCCGCGTTGCAGAATTGCGCTGAGACATCGCCACCAAAATCCTCTTCTAATCAACTATTGGAAGATATTCGTGAGGTCTTGGATAACTATGAGGAGAAATACATCCCCTCGGTTGATCTGCTGGCAAAGCTTAATGACGATCAGGATATGGATTGGTCCAATTACAACCGAGGCCAACCTTTGACTGCACGTCAGTTGGCGAGGTTTATGGGGGCATATGGGATTAAGCCAAAGACCGTGCGCATCAAATCAGGCCAAACGCCCAAGGGATATGAAGTGCGTGAATTCGAGGATGCCTTTGTGCGCTATCTACCGGAACGATTGGAAGAGCCAGTTGAGAAAAAATTGACACCTCCTCCCGGCTGGAAGTCACTCAGTCCGAACTTCTAAGGCGTTTTTTGGGGCGCAACCTCATGGCGAGGTTGTTGCCTTCTTTAGATCGGTGGCTAGGGGGGCTTGGCGTTTGGTCAAAGCCATCTCTACTAAGTCGATGATTTCGAACACCGTCGCCCCCCGGCGGTGGCTGTCCCAGGCGGGGAGCCCCGCTTCTTTATTTCCCCAATGTTTTGTGAATGTCCACGGTCATGTGGATGGGCATTCGTGCGCCCTTTACCCAGGTGCCTATCGCAATAGGCCTGTTTCTCTATTCCAACCCAACCATGAAAGGAGGGCATATGCCCGTTGTTCAACTCAGTGCGCAGTTCGTGCGTGATGCGGCTTGTCCGCCCGAGAAAGCAAAGGTGGACTATTACGATAGTGCGATCCGAGGGTTCATTCTGGAGGTTCGTTCTTCTGGAGGCAGAACTTTCCACCTGCGCTATCGGGATACCCATGGCAAGCTTCGTCAGCACAAGATTGGCGATGCTGCTGCGATCAGTTACGACAAAGCTCGCCAGAAGGCTAGCCGTTTGCGCTCGGAAGTCGAGCTGGGTGGCAATCCGCTGGAAGAGCGCAAAGCTTTGCGAGCAGTTCCGACCTTGGCTGAATTCATTCGTGACATCTACGTCCCCCACATCCAGTTGCATCGGAGGAATTTTCAATCGACGCTGAGTTTCATCAAGTGTCATGTCTTGCCACGTTTCGGAGCCAAGCACTTGGATGCAATCACGACTGATATGGTGGTGGAGGCTCACCAGGATCTGCGAGGGAAGGGCTACGCATTGGCACATGCAAACATGCTGCCCATTCTGCTCAAGATTATGTTCAACCTGGCGAAGAAGAAGGATCTTCCGGGAAGTCAGTTCAATCCTGCTAATGGAGTCGTGCTGTTCACCACGAACAATGCAAAGGAGCGATTTCTCAGTGCTGCTGAGACTCAGCGTTTGCACGAAACCCTATCTCGCAGTGACAACACCCAACTCAAGAGCATCGTCGCCTTGTTGTTGCTGTTTGGATGTCGCAAACGTGAGTTGCTTGATGCCAAGTGGGAGCACTTCGATCTGGAGCGACGTAGCTGGCGCATCCCTCTGTCCAAGAGTGGAAAAGCCAGAAACATTCCTATCTCTGACAAAGCCTTGGAGGTGCTGCAAGGGTTGCCGCGCTGGAAAGGGTGCTCATATGTGGTTCCCAATCCGGATACAAAGAAGCCATTCGGCAATCTGTTCCATTCTTGGGATAAGGCTCGCAAGGAAGCAGGTCTGGCTGACCTCCGGATGCATGACCTGCGCCACACCTTCGCAAGCAATCTGGTGAACTCTGGGCAATCCATCTATGTCGTGAGCAAGTTGCTGGGGCACTCTCAACTCAAGACCACGGCACGCTACAGCCATTTGGCCGATGAGACGCTTTTGTCTGCTGTGGATGCTGCCGCCAAAGTGGTTGACACAAGTTGGAGGGCTATCCCCTAAACGCTGTCTAAAATTTAGGCAGTGCCAGAGCGACCTACCCACGGTCACCAACCCACCTCATCGGGTTGGGTGGGGCGTGGGGGCTGCAGTGAGCCGGTTCCTTAGTGTGATGGAGAAAAAGTTGAGCAACTGGCAAGCGGCTCACTTTGGCGGAGTGGGGTATGCGTGGGTGGGCACGAACAGCACGCGAGGAAACAGGAAAAAACTGTTAAAAATCTGCCACTTGCGGTATTGCTGGAAGGTACAACACCTTCAAGTTCGCCCACGAGTACGCTCGCGGCGAGGGCATGAAGCACTACGTGGAAATGATCCAGGAGCCCGAATTCGCGGCACGTGACAAGGGCTACACCTTTGTCTCGCACCAGCAGGAAGTGGGCGCGGGTTACTTCGACGACGTGACCACCGTGATCCAGGGCGGCTCTTCCAGCGTCAAGGCGCTGACCGGTTCCACCGAGGAAGAGCAGTTCCATTGAGTCGCGCTGAATCGTGATTCTGTCTAGGTAGAAAAAGTGGGGTTATGCGCCCGGGGCGAAAGTCTCGGGCGCTTTTTTGTTTGCCGGGTTAAAATGGCGCGACTTCAATTCACAAGGGCGAGAAAGGCATCAACGGTTATGACACCGCGAACTACATCGGAGATGTACTTCAGCTGCTGATGGCAGCTGGCGGTTCGCGCCTGCCCGAGATTTCTCGACACCCTCATCAAAGCGCGGACTGGTTCCGCGCTTTTTGCTTTCAGGCAACTCCAAAGCTCTGGCGCTGGCCCTCCCCCACACAAATTTGGTTTGACAAGGAATTTCATGATCAACATCACGCTCCCCGATGGCTCCAAGCGCGAATATCCGGGCCCGGTTTCGGTCGCTGAGGTCGCTGCTTCGATTGGCTCGGGCCTGGCCAAGGCGGCACTTGCCGGCAAGATCAACGGCAAGGTCGTGGACACCAGCTTTGTGATCGAGCAGGATTCGCCGCTGTCCATCATCACCGCCAAGGATGCCGATGGTCTGGAGGTGATCCGCCACTCCACCGCTCACTTGCTGGCCTATGCCGTCAAGGAGCTGTTTCCCGATGCCCAGGTCACCATCGGCCCTGTGATCGAAAACGGTTTCTACTACGACTTCTCGTACAAGCGCCCCTTCACTCCCGAAGATCTGGCTGCCATCGAAAAGAAGATGACCGAGCTGGCCAACAAGGACGAGCAGGTGGTGCGCCGCGTGCTGCCGCGCGACGAGGCCGTGCAGTACTTCAAGGGCATCGGCGAAGCCTACAAGGCCGAGATCATTGCCTCCATCCCCAGCAACGAGGATGTGAGCCTGTACCGTGAAGGCGCTTTCGAGGATCTGTGCCGCGGCCCTCACGTGCCCAGCACCGGCAAGCTCAAGCACTTCAAGCTGATGAAAGTGGCCGGTGCCTACTGGCGCGGCGACCACCGCAACGAGATGCTGCAGCGCATCTACGGTACCGCTTGGGCGACCAAAGACGAGCTCAAGGACTATCTGTTCAGGTTGGAAGAAGCCGAAAAGCGCGACCACCGCAAGCTTGGGCGCGAACTCGATCTGTTCCACATCGACGAACACTCGCCCGGCACCGTGTTCTGGCATCCCAAGGGCTGGTCGGTCTGGCAGCAGGTCGAGCAGTACATGCGCCGCGTCTATCAGGACAACGGCTACCAGGAAGTCAAGGCTCCGCAGATTCTGGACAAGGGCCTGTGGGAGAAGACCGGCCACTGGGACAAGTACCGCGAAAACATGTTCACCACCGATTCGGAAAAGCGTGAATATGCCCTCAAGCCCATGAACTGCCCGGGCCACATCATCATCTTCAAGCAAGGCATCAAGAGCTATCGCGATCTGCCGCTGCGCTTTGGCGAGTTCGGCAACTGCCATCGCAACGAGCCCACGGGCTCGCTGCACGGCATCATGCGCGTGCGTGCCTTCACACAGGACGATGGTCACATCTTCTGTACCGAAGACCAGATCCAGGCCGAGGTGACGGCTTTCACCTCGCTGCTGCAAAAGGTGTATGCCGACTTCGGCTTCACCAACATCCTGTACCGCCTGTCCACTCGCCCCGAAAAGCGCATCGGCACCGATGAAGCCTGGGACAAGGCCGAGAACGCGCTGGCTGAAGGTCTGCGCGCATCGGGCTGCGAGTTCGAGTATCTGCCGGGCGAGGGCGCGTTCTACGGCCCGAAGATCGAGTACACCCTGAAGGATGCACTGGGCCGTGAATGGCAGTGCGGCACCATCCAGGTGGACCCGAACATGCCCGAGCGTCTTGATGCGGAATTCGTGGGCGAGGATGGCGAGCGCCATCGTCCCATCATGCTGCACCGCGCGATCCTGGGTTCGCTCGAGCGTTTCATCGGCATTTTGGTCGAGCATCACTCGGGCGCGCTGCCTGCCTGGCTGGCTCCCGTGCAGGCTGCCGTGCTCAATATCACGGACGCTCAGGCCGACTATGCGCAGGAAGTTGCGCAGAAGCTGCAAAAAGCATTGCCGAATCAAAGCCTTAGAGTGGTGACAGATCTGCGCAATGAAAAGATTACGTATAAAATACGCGAGCATTCCATGCAGAAGCTGCCCTACATCCTTGTCGCGGGCGACAAGGAGAAGGCTGCTGGTGCGGTTGCAGTGCGCGCCCGGGGTAACAAAGACCTCGGAGTGATGTCGGTTGATGCATTCATTGAATTGCTCGCCAAGGACATCGCGGCCAAGGCCTGAAGCAGATTAATTTTTGTGGCGGGCCGGTCAGCGTGCAAGGCACGCTAGCCGGCTACGCTGTTGTAGCCATTTCAATCCAAGGGTGAAAACCATAGCTACTGAATTTCGCGATCGGCGCCACCGTGAAGAGCGCAAGCATCGACTGAACCGAGAAATCATGGCGCCTGAAGTGCGTCTGTCTGGTCCCGACAACGAGCCTCTGGGCATCGTGCCGCTGCAAGAAGCGCTGCGCATGGCCGGCGAGCTGGATGTCGACTTGGTGGAAATTGCGGCCAACGCATCTCCTCCGGTCTGCCGTCTGATGGATTACGGCAAGTTCAAGTACCAGGAACAGAAGAAGGCTGCTGAAGCCAAGGCCAAGCAGACCGTCATCGAAATCAAGGAAGTGAAGTTCCGCCCTGGTACGGATGATGGTGACTACAACATCAAGCTGCGCAATATCCGCCGTTTTCTGGCGGATGGCGACAAGTGCAAGATCACGCTGCGTTTCCGCGGTCGTGAAATCACGCACCAGCAGCTGGGTCTGAATCTGCTCAACCGTCTGCGTGACGATCTGGCCGATTCCATCCAGGTGGAGCAGTTCCCCAAGCTGGAAGGCCGTCAGATGATCATGATGGTGGCACCGGCTCGTGCAGGCGGCAAAAAGCCCGCCGGTGGTGCAAAACCACAGGCTGATGGCGCCGCAGCTGCACCTGAGGCTGCAGATAAGGCATAATTGCGGTTTTGCCTTATCGGCAAAAGTGGGCTTGGCCCACTTTTGTTTTATGCGGCAGACAAAGAATTTGCAGGCTTGCCTGCAAGACGTCAGCCCGGCCTGGCCGGACTGACAAACAAGTGCCTCGGAGGCCAGCGAAGTGTGTGCGGGTTGCACACCGCCTTGCGAGCACAAATTCAATAGGAGCATTCACATGCCCAAAATGAAGACCAAGAGCAGCGCGAAGAAGCGTTTTCGCGTTCGTCCCGGTGGTACCGTCAAGCGCGGTCAAGCCTTCAAGCGTCACATCTTGACCAAGAAGACCACGAAGAACAAGCGTCACCTGCGTGGCATTGTCAACGTGCATTCCGGCGATATGGGCTCCATCGCAAAGATGTTGCCTTCCGCAGGCCTGTAATTCACTGACGAACTAGGAGAAAACACATGCCTCGCGTCAAACGTGGTGTAACGGCTCGCGCCCGTCACAAAAAAGTTCTGAATCTGGCCAAGGGTTTCCGCGGTCGCCGTGGTAACGTCTTCCGCGTTGCCAAGCAAGCGGTCATGAAGGCTGGTCAATATGCCTACCGTGACCGTCGTACCAAGAAGCGCGTGTTCCGTCAGCTGTGGATCGCTCGTATCAACGCTGCTGCACGTGAACTGGGTCTGACTTACAGCCAATTCGCCAACGGCCTGAAGAAGGCTGCCATCGAAATCGACCGCAAGATGCTGGCCGATATCGCCGTGCACGACAAGGCTGCTTTTGCAGCTATCGTCGACCAAGTCAAGGCCAAGCTGGCTGCCTGAGGTCACGATCGGTAGTTACTCTTGTAGGACTTTTGCAGACAAGAATCCTCAAAGGCATTTGCCGATGGGCGAGCATCTTGCTTGAACTTGATTGCAGAAGTCGTGTCTTGTTCAGTAGCTGCTGATGCACAAACAGCAAGGGCTAGGGCTTGAAAAGGCACTAGCCCTTGTTTATTTTTACAAGTCGATAAAGAGTCGATATGAACGAGTTGGATTCTCTGGTCGAAAGCGCACAGCAACTGTTTGCGCAAGCCCACACCCCCGCTGATCTGGAAAATGCCAAGGCGCAGTTTCTGGGCAAGTCGGGCAAGATGACCGAGCTCATGAAGGGCATGGCGCAGCTTTCCGTCGAAGAGAAAAAGTCGCGCGGTGCCGCCATCAACGTGGCCAAGCAGGCGATCGAAGCGGCCTTGACCGCCCGTCGCAAGGCTTTGGCAGACGCCGAGCTGCAGGCCCATCTGAAGGCCGAGGTGCTGGATGTGACTCTGCCCGGTCGCCGTCGTGGCGCGGGAGGGCTGCACCCCGTCTCCATCACCATGGAGCGTATCGAGGGCATCTTCGGCTCCATGGGTTTTGATGTGGCCCAGGGCCCCGAGATCGAATCCGACTGGTTCAACTTCACGGCGCTGAACACGCCTGAAGACCATCCCGCGCGCTCCATGCACGACACCTTCTATGTCGAAGGCGGCACCCAGCACGCGCCCAATCTGCTGCGCACGCACACCAGCCCCATGCAGGTGCGCCATGCCGTGCAGCATGTGAAGAATTACCGCAACGCGCTCGATGCCGGCCAGACCATGCCCGAGATCCGCGTGATTGCCCCCGGCCGCACCTACCGTGTGGACTCGGATGCCACCCACTCGCCCATGTTCCACCAGTGCGAAGGCCTGTGGATCGGCGAGAACGTGAGCTTCAAGGACCTGAAGGTCGTGTTCACCGACTTCTGCAAGACCTTCTTCGAGCAGGATGATCTGGTGCTGCGCTTTCGCCCCAGCTTCTTCCCGTTCACCGAGCCTTCGGCCGAAATCGACATCCAGTTCCAGAGCGGCCCGCTGGCCGGCCGTTGGCTGGAAGTGGCGGGCTCCGGCCAGGTGCACCCCAATGTGGTGCGCAACATGGGACTGGATCCCGAAAAATACATCGGCTTTGCCTTTGGCATGGGCCCCGACCGCCTGACCATGCTGCGTTATGGCGTGAACGACCTGCGCCTGTTCTTCGACGGCGACATCCGTTTTCTGTCGCAGTTTCAGTAATAAAAAAGTGAGCTTATAGCGCCTACTATGAAACGATTTCAGATAGTTTTGATGCTGAAATCCTTATATGCCGAGCGCTAATAGCTCATCTTTTTGAGATACGCATGCCCAGCCAGTGGCAGACCGCTTGCGGTGCGACTGGCATGAACGCCAAAGAGTCTGACTATGCAATTTCCTGAATCCTGGTTGCGCGAATACTGCAACCCCAACCTGACCACCCAGCAGCTGGCCGATACCCTGACCATGGCCGGTCTGGAAGTGGAAGAGCTGGATCCTGTGGCGCCTCCCTTCACCGGCATCGTGGTCGGTGAAATCAAGGAAGCCGTGCAGCACCCCGACGCCGACCGCTTGCGCATCTGCCAGGTCGACGTGGGCGGCCCCGAGCTGCTGAATATCGTCTGCGGCGCGCCCAATGCGCGCGTGGGCATCCGCATTCCCTGCGCCACCGTGGGCGCCGAGCTGCCTCCCGGTGCCGATGGCAAGCCCTTCAAGATCAAGATCGGCAAGCTGCGCGGCGTGCAGAGCTTTGGCATGCTGTGCTCGGCCAAGGAGCTGGGCATCGACGAAGACGCCAGCGGCCTGCTGGAGTTTCCCGCCGATGCGCCCCTGGGCCAGAACGTGCGCGAGTACCTGAATCTGGACGACACGCTGTTCACGCTCAAGCTCACGCCCAATCTGGCGCACTGCCTCAGCGTCTACGGCGTGGCGCGCGAGCTGTCGGCGCTGACCGGCACGCCGCTCAAAGCCCTGTCCTTCCCTGCTGCGGCCGTGGCCTTGCAGGACAAGCTGCCCGTCAAGATTGAAGCCACCGATCTGTGCGGCCGTTTCTCGGGCCGCATCGTGCGCAATGTCAACACCCAGGTGAAGACGCCTCAATGGATGGTGGATCGTCTGGCGCGTTGCGGCCAGCGCTCGGTCAGCCCGCTGGTGGATATCTCCAACTATGTGATGTTCGAGCTGGGCCGTCCCAGTCATATCTTCGATCTGGACAAGATCAGCGGCGGCCTGAATGTGCGCTGGGGCAAGGAGGGCGAAACGCTCAAGCTGCTCAATGGCAACACCATCAAGATCGACGATTTCCTCAAGGTCGGCGTGATTGCCGATGACAAGCAGGTCGAGTCGCTGGCCGGCATCATGGGCGGCGACGCCACGGCCGTGTCTGACGACACCAGGAACATCTACATCGAAGCCGCGTTCTGGTTCCCCAAGGCCGTGGCCGGTCGTTCGCGCCACTTCAATTTCTCGACCGACGCCGGTCACCGCTTCGAGCGCGGCGTGGACCCCGAGTTCACCACCGAGCATATCGAGCGCATCACCGCGCTGGTGCTGGAAATCTGCGGCACGCCAGAGACGCAGGTCGGTGCCATGGACGACCACCAGCCCAATATGCCTGCCTCCAAGGCCGTGCAACTGCGCGTGGCGCGTGCGGCCAAGGTCATTGGCATGGCCGTGACGCAGCAGCAATGCCTGGATGCCCTGAACGGCCTGGGTCTGCCTGCCGCGGTGGCCAGCGAAGGCGTGATCAGCGTCACCGCTCCCACCTTCCGCTTCGACATCAATCTGGAAGAAGACTTGATCGAAGAAGTGGCCCGCATGATCGGCTACGAAAACCTGCCGACCACCAAGCCACTGGCCCCGATCTCGCCCAAGCTGCGCGCCGAGAACCAGCGCAGTCCCTATGCCGTGCGCCACGAGCTGGCGGGCCTGGGCTACCAGGAAACCATCAACTTCAGCTTTGTCGAAGAAAAGTGGGAGCAGGAGCTGGCTGGCAACAGCAGCGCCATCAAGCTGCTCAACCCCATTGCCAGCCATCTGAGCGTGATGCGCTCGTCGCTGCTGGGCTCGCTGCTGCAGGTGCTCAAGTTCAACGTGGACCGCAAGGCTCAGCGCGTGCGCGTGTTTGAGCTGGGTCGCGTGTTCTTCAAGGACGACTCCGTGGTCGATTCCGACACCACCGTCAAGGGCTTTTACCAGCCCATGCGCGTGGCGGGTCTCGCCTACGGCGCTGCCGACCAGCTGCAGTGGGGCAGGGCAGAAGCCAAGGTCGACTTCTACGACGTCAAGGGCGATGTGGAAGCACTGCTGGCCCCGGCCAAGCCCGTGTTCGAGCCTGCCGAGCACCCCGCCATGCACCCCGGCCGCTGCGCGCGCGTGCTGCTGGACGGCAAGGCGATCGGTTTTGTCGGCGAGCTGCACCCCCAATGGCGCCAGGAATGGGATCTGGCCCAGGCTCCCGTGATGTTCGAGCTGGAACTCGATGCCGTGCTGGCCCGTGAGGTCCCCGTGTTCAAGTCCGTGGCCAAGCACCAGGCCGTGGAGCGCGACATTGCCGTGGTCGTCAAGGAAGCCGTGACTCACGCCCAGGTGATGGAAGCCGTGCAGCAAGGCGTGCAGGGCGGCATTCTGCGCTCGGCCGTGCTGTTCGATGTATTCCGTCCCAAGAAGCTCAAGGCTGGCGAGGAAGCGGCGCCGGGCAGCCTGGCTCAGGACGAGAAGAGCCTGGCCGTGCGTCTGACGCTGGGCAGCGACACAGCGTCGCTGACCGATGCGGAAATCGATGCCGCCATGCAGGGCACAATTGCGGCTCTGGTTGAACGCGTTGCGGCTCGCCTGCGCTGATATGTTCAATCCACAAGGAGATCGACCCATGGAGCTTGCCGTAGAGAGCATCGACAGCCCCGCGTTGACCAAGGCGCAGCTGGCCGATCTGCTGTTTGACGAAATCGGTTTGAACAAGCGCGAAGCCAAGGACATGGTGGATGCGTTTTTCGACCTGATCTCGCAAAAGCTGGTGGAGGGCGAAGATGTCAAGCTTTCGGGCTTTGGCAACTTCCAGATCCGCACCAAGGCGCCACGGCCCGGTCGCAACCCGCGCACCGGTGAGCTGATTCCCATCGCTGCGCGCCGCGTGGTGACCTTCCATGCCAGCAGCAAGCTCAAGGAGCTGATTCAGGGCGAAGGCTCGGGGTCATAAGCGATTGGTAAATCCACTGATGCGCGGACAGGCTAAGCATCGGTGACTGAGGAGCTGACAGTTTTGCGTCGCGAGCGGTGCAAGGTCCTGTCAGCTCTTCGCGCTATATTGCTAGGACTTGCGCAAACAGGAATGCATGGCGGGCATTTCTAATGACAAAACACCGTGCCTGACCCGAATTTGTGCAAGTCGTGATTGCATATCTTTCACCCATCCCTTCACTGACCGCTTGCAACCAGCCATGGCTTCTTCTTTGCCAGCAATTCCCGCCAAGCGCTATTTCACCATCGGTGAGGTCGCGGATCTTTGCGACGTCAAGCCTCATGTGCTGCGTTACTGGGAGCAGGAGTTTGTGCAGCTCAAGCCCATGAAGCGTCGTGGCAACCGCCGCTACTACCAGCATCATGAGGTGTTGATGGTGCGTCGCATTCGCGAGCTGCTTTACGAGCAGGGCTTCACCATCAGCGGCGCACGAAATCGTCTGCGCGAACTGGTGACGGGTCACGGCAAGGCAGTCGAGCAGCAGCCGGTGCTTGTGCATCCGGCCCAGCCCCTGCAGGCGGAAGAGCTGGCGCAAAGCCATCTGTTGGCTGCAATGCTGGAGCAGGGCCGCTCGGAGCCTGCCGGTGCCATGGGCATGGAGGAGGTCAAAGAGGAGCTTTTGCAGATCAGGGCGCTGCTTTCTCTTTGATGTCGAATTTCTGTGTATAATTCAAGTCTTCGGAATGTAGCGCAGCCTGGTAGCGCACTTGCATGGGGTGCAAGGGGTCGCGAGTTCGAATCCCGCCATTCCGACCAATTAGACAAGGGCTTCTGACTATTCAGTCAGGAGCCCTTTTTCTATTTCAGATCAATTCATTGTCAATTGTTCGATTACGACTTTGACTTTGGATGTAGGCTGATTTCACTTTGTAACGCGTGCACCGCTATGATGGTTGCTGTGCTGGAAGCGGTATTGATTCTTAATTTCTTTGATATAAAGAAGGAATGAAAAGAATTGCCAATTCCCGGCAAAAAATTCGGAGTTCGGCTGGTTGAGTGGTTTTTTGAAACAAATCCTTGCATGCCTTGTGCTAGATTTGCAACTGAATCCATTTGTTTGATGGTGTTGCCAGGAGATCTGCCATCAACGCACGGCTTCGCATGCAGGGTTATGCGTCAAGAACACCGGCCGGAAACCGGAGGCTCCGCCTTGCTATCGTGGAAAGGAAAATCTCCAAATGCGCTGTGTCTAGCCGATAGACGCTCCACAGCCTGTCCGCGCGATTTGTTTGGTCAAGGGATTGGCGATGTCATCCTTTCACCACTGCTAAGTGGTGGGTCGTCAAGCAAAAATAGTGAGTTTTGTCGATCAGGCAACAAGCTTGACCTGACCGTCAGTCTCCTGTGCGGTGTTGGCATGACGCCAAAGGCTGTGAGCACGAGAGTTACAGAATTCCATTTTGCGAGTTCTGAGGCCGTATGCAATGCCTTTTCGGGCAGCAGCGAGCCGATCCGCATTAACAACCAGCTTCCGCGGGAACGATTTGCAGAAGTCGCACCGATTGCTCTCGCCAATTTGTTGGCGGGCTAGGCATCGCATTGCCCGGTCGGAGTCAAACAAGAGGGATAACAATGAAATTCAGTCAGATTGCACAAGTGGTAGCCACTCTGGGTGTGGCCTCGTGGGCCATGGGGGGTATGGCTCAGACGACCATGAATGCGCAACAAGCCAACGAGCAGGGTGTTGCACTGCAAAAGGTTGTCGAGCAGGCACTGATGACTCATCCCGAAGTGCAGGCGCGCTTTCAGGATTTCAGTTCGTCCGCTGAGGGTCAGAACGTGGCTCGGGGAGGTTGGCGTCCGCAAGTCACCGCGCAAGGTTGGGTCGGTCGCGAGTGGCGCAGCCATATTCAGGATGCTCCATCGCAGAACTGGAACCGTCCGGGCTGGAACCTGCAACTGCGTCAGCTGATCTTTGATGGCTTCACCACTAGCAGCAATATCCGTCAGTTGGGCTTTGAGAAGCTGGCCAAGTTCTACGATCTGCGCGCCACCACTGAAAATTTGGCCAATGATGTTGTCGCCGCCTATCTGGATGTGCAGCGTTATCGCGAAATGGAGAAGCTGGCCCGTGAAAATTTCGGCACGCACCAGGTGACGCTGGGGCAGTTGCGTGAGCGCCAGCAGTCCGGCGTGGGCCGCGGTGTTGACCTGGAGCAGGCAAGTGGTCGTCTGTCGCTGGCGCAGACCAATCTGATGACCGAGAGCAACAACCTCAACGATGTGCTGCAGCGCTACCGCCGCGTGGTGGGTGAGTATCCTGCGGCCACGCTGGACCCGGTGCCCGATGTGAGTGCCAAGCTGCCTGCTTCCGGGGCGGCCAAGGATTTCGGCGCGTCGCTGCGCGCGAGTCCGCTGCTATTGTCGAAGCAGGCTCTGGTGCAAGCGGCAGAGGCCGGTCAGAAGGCTGCCAAGGGGGCGCATATGCCCAAGCTCGAGCTGCTGGCATCCACGGGGCGTGATCGTGATCAGAACTCGCCGGCCTACTGGGATGTGCAGAGTTCGCGAGTGCAGCTGATGCTGACTTACAACCTGTATCGCGGTGGTGCGGACGAGGCACGCCTGCGTCAGACGATTGCCCAGGGCTATGCCGCACAGGATGTGCGCGATTACACCTGCCGCAACCTCCAGCAGGAGCTGTCGATTACCTGGAACAACATGGCCCGCCTGCGTCAGCAAACGCCGTTCCTGCGTGAGCATGTTCTCTCTACGGCCAAGGTCCGCGTGGCGTATCAGCAGCAATTCAAGATCGGTCAGCGTTCGCTGCTGGATCTGCTCAATACGGAAAACGAGTTGTTCGATGCCCAGCGTGCCCTGGTCAACGCTCAATATGACCTCAAGAAGGCCGAGTACCAGTGGCTGACTTTGTCCAGCCAAATTCTGCCTGTGCTGGGGCTCGCGCAGCCGCATGACGACAGCCGTCCGGATGAGCAGCAGGCACTGAACTTGCCGGATGATCTGCTGCGTAGCTGCAAGTCCTCAGTGCCGGACACCAGCAATCTGACGCCTGTGCCTGCCAGCGCAGCGGTTGATCTGGGGGCTCCAGCCCAAGCGCCGGCATCTGGTGCGACGGGCCGCCAGTGATAGCAGTTGGAGTCTGGTGCAGCTTTTAGTGGGAGTTGATGAACAAGATGGATAAAAGCGATTCACCACCGTCGGAGCAGTCCTCCCGGCAGGAGTTGTCGGCACTGGATGCGGATTTCATCCGCGTTCTCGAGGACTTGATTGACGCCTTGCTTGCCAATGGGGCTTTGCGCTTGACGGATCTTCCGCCGCAGGCGCTGGAGAAGCTGAACCAGCGCAAGCAGGCGCGCCAGCGTATGCGTAATTCGCTGGACTTGATTGATGACGACGAAGAGCTTTTATAGGTTGATTGTTGAAGATGACCAGACCAGACTTTGAGCCTTCATTGGCATCGAGCAACGGTACGGATGCGACTCAGAAGGCCGGGCAAGGTTCTTTGCCGGAAGCCGCGGCTGCGGCGGAGCAGGCCGGTCCGGCCTTTCTGGGGGCGCGAAGCTCGGCGCATGCACCGGCCGGGGATTGGCGCATGCCGGCCCATGAGACCCATGCGGATCCCTTGCTGGATTGCCTGGTGCAGCTCACCAACCTGCATGGCAAGCCCTACACCGCGCAGGCACTGAGCAATGGTCTGCCGTTGGTGGATCAGCGCCTGACGCCTTCATTGCTGGCTCGGGCTGCGGCTCGTGCACAGTTCAGCACGCGTATCGTGCAGCGCAGTCTTGACGCCGTTCCTCAGGGCTTGCTGCCGGCAATTTTGATTCTCAATGGAGACCGTGCCTGTCTGTTGCTCAGAGCGCTGGAGAGCGGTCGCTTCCTGTTGCAGTATCCGGAGTCGGAGAGTCCGGTCGAGGTAGAGGCCCAGGCTTTGCTGCAGGACTACGCGGGGCTGATGTGCTTTGTGCGTCCGCAGTTCCGCTTCGAGCCGCGCTCCGTGCAGCAAGGCATGGAGCCCCGCAGCAGTCACTGGTTCTGGGCAGTGATCCTGGAGAATCGGCGCCTGTACCGCGATGCCTTGCTGGCAGCTGTACTCATCAACGTCTTCGCGCTGGCAATGCCTTTGTTCAGCATGAACGTGTATGACCGGGTGGTGCCCAACAACGCGGTGGAAACATTGTGGGTGTTGGCTATCGGCATTTCTTTGGTGCTGATCTTCAACTTTGTGCTGACGACGACGCGTGCCTATGTTGTGGATGCCGCGAGCAAGCGTGTGGATGTGCAGTTGTCCGCGCAGATCATGGAGCGCGTTCTGGACTTGCGCATGGAGAGCCGACCCGCATCCGTCGGTTCGTTTGCGGCCAATCTGCGCTCGTTTGAGTCGGTTCGTGATTTCATTGCGTCTGCAAGTCTCACAACCTTGGTGGATCTGCCTTTTGTGCTTCTGTTTCTGGTGGCGATTGCATGGGTTTCGCCCTGGATGCTGATTCCGCCTGTGGTGGCGATTGCCGCGATCTTGCTGGTTTCCTTCTGGGCCCAGGCACGCATGGAGAGTCTGACGCTCAAGACTTTTCAGGCTTCGTCTCAGCGCAACGCGCTGCTCGTGGAGTCGCTGACCAATCTGGAGGCGGTCAAGACGCTCAATGCCCAAAGCGGAGTGCAGCGTTTGTGGGAGAGCTCCACTCAGTACATTGCCTACATGGGGGGCAAGATCAAGTTCATCTCGTCCGGTACGGTGAACTTTGTTCAGACCTTGCAGCAACTGGTCACCATAGCCGTGGTCGTCATCGGCGTGTATCAGGTGCAGGATGCGTCGCTTTCCATGGGTGGCATCATTGCAGCCTCCATGATTGCAGGGCGTTGTCTGGCACCCTTTGGTCAGGTGGCGGGGCTGATGATGCAGTTTCACAATGCGCGCACCTCGCTCAATTCCATTGACAATTATATGAAGATGCCGGTCGAGCACGAAGCTGAGCGCGAATTCGTCTCACGTCCGGATCTGCGTGGCGCCATCGAGTTTCGCAATGTCAGCTTCAGCTATCCGGGAAGCGAGCAGGCCAGTCTTTCGGGAGTGAGCTTTTCGCTCCGACCTGGCGAACGGGTTGGCATCATTGGGCGTATCGGCTCGGGCAAGACCACGCTTGAAAAGCTGGTCCTGGGGCTGTATCAGCCCAGTGAAGGCTCGGTTCTGATCGATGGTATGGATGCCCGCCAGATAGATCCGGTGGATCTGCGTCGGGCCATCGGGCATGTGCCGCAGGACCCGATGCTGTTCTATGGCAGCTTGAAGCACAACTTGCTGGTGGGTGCGCCATTCGCGGATGAGACAGACATGCTGCATGCGGCACGCATCGCGGGTGTGGATGATTTCGCGGCGCGCAATCCCAAGGGCTACGACATGTTGGTTGGCGAGCGGGGCGAGTCACTTTCTGGCGGCCAGCGCCAATCCATTGCTGTCGCTCGTGCCCTGATCAACGACCCGGCCATATTGTTGCTGGACGAGCCCAGCAGCAATCTGGACAACCAGAGCGAGGCACAGCTCAAACGTCGTCTGGAAGAGGCCTCCCAGGGCAAGACCATTTTGCTGGTCACTCATCGCACGGCCTTGTTGACCTTGGTTGACCGGCTGATCGTGATTGATGGCGGCAGAATTGTTGCCGATGGAGCCAAGGATCAGGTGATCGAAGCCCTGAAGCAGGGACGGATTGGTGGAGTAGGAGGGCGAGCATGAGCGAGTCCAAACCCCAAAAAAAAGCCGTCGCGCTTCAAGGATGCGCTCAAGGCGCGCTGGACGCGACTGGAGCGATGGCTGCTTGACGGCAGCGAGGTTGTCGGAACGCATCAGCCGGATGACCTCAAGGCCGATGCGCAGTGGGCTGCAGGGCAGCAGCAGGCGCGTGGTTCGCGTCTGTTGATATGGGTATCTTTGGTCACCGTGGTGGTTCTGTTGCTATGGGCTTGCCTGGGTCGCATTGATGAAGTGGTGCGAGGCCAGGGCAAGGTGGTTCCTTCGCGTCAGGTTCAGGTGGTGCAGAGCCTGGATGGCGGTATCGTCAAGGAAATTCTGGTGCACCCCGGCGAGCATGTAGAGCAGGGGCAGGTCATCTTGCGCATCGATCCAACGCGCTACAGTTCGTCCCTGGGCGAGAACAAGGCCGAACTTCTGGCATTGAAGGCCAAGGCCGCGCGTCTTCAGGCCCTGGCATCGGGCGAGCCTTTCAAGGCTCCGGAAGATGTGCAGGCTCTGGCGCCTCAGTTGGTGGAGATGGAGCGGCGCATGTGGGAGAGCCGCTCCCAGGAGCTCAACACCAACGTCAATATTGCGCGTGACCAGTTGCGCCAACGTCAGCAGGAGCTGCGCGAAACCCAGGCCAACCGTGACCAGGCCTCCTCCAGTTGCAGCTTGACGTCCGAAGAGCTTTCGGTGACTCGCCCCTTGCTCAAGAGTGGAGCAGTGTCCGAAGTGGATTTGCTGCGCCTGCAACGCGATGTGGCTCGCTTCTGTGGCGAGGCCAAGGCGGCCGGTGCGCAGATCGGGCGCATTCAGGCTGCGATTCAGGAAGCGGAGCGCAAGATTCAGGAGTCGGAGCTGAATATGCGCAATCAGTCTCGCTCCGAGCTCTCGGAAACCCAGGCCAAACTGGGCACCTTGGAGCAAGGCAAGGTGGCGCTGGAGGATCGCGTCAAGCTGGCCGAAGTGCGCGCACCCGTGCGCGGCACGGTCAACACCTTGATGGCGAATACCGTCGGCGGTGTTGTGCAGCCGGGCAAGGACATCCTGGACATCGTGCCGCTGGATGACACCTTGTTGATGGAAGTGCAGATCAATCCGCGCGACATCGGCTTCCTGCATTTTGGTCAGCAGGCTGAAGTGAAGTTCACTGCCTATGACTTTGCCATCTATGGAGGTCTGCAGGGGAAACTGGAGCAGATCGGTGCCAACACCGTTACCGACGAAAAGGGGAACTCCTTTTATGTCGTGAAGGTGCGCACGGAGAAGGCTCACGTGGGCGATGACTCGCGCCCCATCATTCCTGGTATGCAGGCCGAGGTGCATATCCTCACGGGCAAGCGCACCTTGATGCAGTATCTGCTCAAGCCGATTCTGCGTGCCAAGTCCAATGCCTTGATCGAACGTTAGTTCATGGATCGCCAACAATTACAAAGGAACTCTATGAATGCCTTGCCTGTATTGATGCTGACTCAGGATGCCACGCTGTGGCAGGAATGGCAGCAGATCGCAGGCCCTCAGTGGATGCCTGCGCGCGGCCAGAGTCTGGCCGATTTGCAACGTTGGAAGCAGCAAGGTCGTACCGTGGTGGTGCTGGATGCAGCCCTGCCATCCTTGCCCGAGTCGACAGCGGCCCGCTGGATTGAGCTGCTGAAGGATCTTCAGGTTCTGGTTCTCAGCAACCGCCCCAGCGATGAGGAGGGGCGAAACCTGCTGTCCCGCGGAGCATCGGGCTACGCCCATGCGCAATCGAGCCCGGAGGTGCTGGCACGGATGCTGCAAAGCATGGCTGGCGGCAACATCTGGCTTGGACGTTCTCTGTTGCAGCGCTTGTTGCGCGATGTGGACGCCCGTCTGCCTGAGCATGAGTCGGACTGGGCCGAACCATTGTCTGCACGCGAGCAGGAGGTTGCCCGCTATGCATCGCTGGGTGACAGCAATGCGGAGATTGCCGAACGCATGTCCATCAGCGAGCGTACTGTGCGGGCCCATCTGTCTGCTGTTTTTGAGAAACTGCAGGTACAGGATCGATTGATGCTGACATTGAAGGTTCACGGTATCGGGCGCAAGCAGCTGGCTTGAGCCTGATTTTTGGGTTACTGATGAATACCTAGTCACCTCTTTCCTCTGGAGTGCCTGTTGCTGAAAAGCCTGAAGCCTGCAATATGCAGGCTTCAGGCTTTTTTTGATTTACAGCAGCAGAGATCGAATAAAACAGATCCCGATTGGCTTTGGCGCCAATAGTGCTGTGGGGCCTTGGCTTCTACCATTCAGCTGAAATATTGGAGAGGTGTCTTTGTGCACCTTCACTTTTTAATCTGACTGGATAGGCAGACCCTCATGGCAGCTCAAACCGTTCTCGTTACCAAACTCACTGGCCAGGCTTGGATGCGTGGTTCTGATGGCAATCTGACGGTGCTCCGTGAAGGCATGCGTATTCCCGCTGACGCCGAGATAGTGACGGCTTCCGGCAGCACCGTGCAGTTGCAGGCGGATGGTCAGCCACCGCTGATGGTGGGCGAGAACCAGGATGTGCATCTCACTGCGGACCTGATTCAGCCGCCCACCGTGGAAGAGGCGGCTGTGGCGAGCCCCGCGAATGCGCAGATTGACCAGATCATTGCGGCCATCAATGCCGGCCAGGATCCGTTCGATGAGCTGGATCCCACGGCGGCCACATTGTCGGGCGGCAGCGAGGGTGGCAGCACTTTTGTGCGCCTTTCCAGCATCATTGAGGCGGTGTCGCCGCTGGCGCTGGAGTATGGACGTCCTGTACCAGCGACTACTGTCCTTCCACTTTTTAGTGGGGTGGGCGCTTTGGCGGACAACACGGATCAAGTTACGCCGCCTCAGCCTGTCACAAGCATTCCCCAGGCAAGTGCTGATTCGGGTGTGATCTTCGAAGATGCGGTATCCGCCTTGCAAGGCAATGTGCTCGCCAACGACAAATTGGGCGAAGGGGTCCTCACAGAGCATCGAGTTGTTCTGGTCGGCGCAGATCAAGGGCTGTACGGCAAGATTACCCTCAACTCCGATGGCAGCTACAGCTATCAGCTTGATAGCAGCTTGAATGCTGTGCAGGCATTGGGTGTGGGTGAGACCCTGGTCGAAACTTTTACGTATACCCTGGTTGATAAAGACGGCGCCAGTTCTTCCGCGACATTGACTGTCACCATCGTTGGCACCAACGACGAACCCGTCCTCACCGGCAAGGCCGATGGGGCTTTGGCCGAAGACGGCGTGTCGGTGGTCACCGGCAAGCTCGACGTGGCCGATGTCGACATCACCGATACCCACAGCTGGAGCGTCAGCAACGAAGGTAAGGGCCAGTACGGCAGCTTCTCGGTTGACCAGAACGGCGAGTGGACCTATGTGCTGAACAACGACGATCCCAAGGTCCAGGCCCTGGCCGAAGGTCAGAAGGTCACCGATACCATCACCGTGACCGTCGACGACGGTCACGGCGGCACAGCGACTCAGACCATCACCGTCACCATCACTGGCACCAACGATCTGCCTGTGGTGCCCAATTATCAGCACACCACGCCGGAAGACCAGCCCGTCAGCGGCAAGGTCACTGGCACCGATCCCGATGGGGACACGCTGACCTACACGGTCGACAAGCAGCCCGAGCACGGCAAGCTGGAATTCAATCCGACCACCGGCGAGTACACCTACACGCCGAACGAAAACTATAACGGCCCCGATCAGTTCACGGTCATCGTCGATGACGGCCACGGCGGCAAGACCACTTCCGTCATCGAGATCGGCGTCACCCCGGTCAATGACGCACCGCTGGTTCCAAATTATGAGCATACGACTCCCGAGGAACAGCCCGTTAGCGGCAAGGTCGTCGGCACCGACGTCGACGGCGACAACCTGACCTACACGGTCGACAAGCAGCCGGAGAATGGCACGCTGGTGTTCAACCCGACCACGGGTGAATATACATACACGCCGAACGAGAATTACAACGGTCCTGACCAGTTCACGGTCATCGTCGACGACGGCAATGGCGGCAAAGCCACTTCGATCATCAATATCGGTGTCACGCCGGTCCTCGACGTACCCACGATTACCGTCTCCGACGCCGGTGACGTGAACGAAGGTTCCTCGGCCACGTTCAACATCAGCCTGCAAAACACGGTCGACCTTGACAAGGACACCACGGTCACGCTCAAGCTGGACGGCCAGATCGAAACGGCCGATCACGGAGCGCCGACGGTCACCATTGGGGGCCAGACCGTCCAGGTCACAGCGAATGCCGACGGCACCTACAGCTTCACGCTTCCCGCTGGCACCACGGGAGGCATCGTTGTCACGGTTCCGACCAACGATGACGCAGTCTTTGAAGGCCGTGAGCAGATGACGCTCACGGCTACCTTGACCGGGGAAACGTCCAGCGGCACGCTGCCGTCCGGTATCTCCGACTCGGGTAGTGCCGTAATCGTCGACACCGAAAGCACGGATCCGGGCAACCCCAATCCGGGCGCTGACGTGCCCAAGCTGGACGTGTCCAACCCCGGCGACGTCAACGAAGGCTCCGACGCCACGTTCAACATCACGCTGGGCAAGGCCGTCGACGCCGCCACCACCATCACCTTCAAGCTGGGTGGTGACATCGAATCCGACGACATCGGCACGCCCGTGGTCACCATTGGTGGCACCACGGTCACCCTGGTGAACAACGGCGACGGCACCTACAGCTTCCAGGTCCCGGCCGGCACCACCGGCGGCATCGTGGTCACCGTTCCGACC
>NZ_JBANEM010000037.1:0-22497 GCF_040187805.1 Comamonas sp. wu1-DMT | reverse complement strand
AGTCGATCTCTGCAAACCCGGGCATGCGCGTGAGGCCTTCCACGCCTTCGTGGGTGGTGGCCACGCCCATGCGGGCGGCGCGGGCCAGACCGTCGGAGTTAGGGTCAATGCCGACCATGGCGCCCATCTCGATGTTCTTGCCATGGCGCAGGATCTTGATCATCAGATCCGTGCCGATATTGCCGCTGCCGATGATGGCGGCCTTGAGTTTGCGCGTCATAGCGTTTACCTTCAGAGAAAAATCAGTCGATACCAGCTCCGCTGGACTGGATCAGCGGTGCCCAGCGTGCGATCTCGCTGTGGATGAATTGCTTGAATTGCTCCGGGGTTTGCGGATAGGCCTGCATGCCCTGGCTTTCGAAGCGTTTCTGTATGCCCGGGTCCTGCAAGGCTGCGACCAGGGCACGGTTCAATGTCTGGACCACTGTGGCAGGAGTTCCACTTCGCACGGTTGCACCGAACCACACGCCTGCATCGATTCCGGACACTCCCAGCTCCGCCATGGTGGGAACATCGGGCAGTTGGGGACTGCGTCTTGCAGAGGCAATCGCCAGCGCGCGCAGCTTTCTGCCCCGGATCAGCGCTTCGGTTGAACTCGTGGGATCGAACATGAAGTCGACCCGGTTTGTCATCACGTCCTGCAGTGCCGGCACCGAGCCTTTGTAGGCCACATGAGACATGCTTCCACCGGTTTTGCTGCGAAACAGCTCCCCCAGCAGGTGGCCGATGGAGCCCAGGCCTTGTGATGCAAATGTCAGGCCTTGCTTGCTGCTGCGGGAAAGCGCCACCAGCTCGCTCAGCGTCCTGACGGGACTGTCGGCCGCAACCACGAGCACCAGAGGAGAGGTGACCAGAGACGTTACCGGCTCGAAATCCTTGACGGGGTCGTAGGCAAATTTGCGAAACAGCGTCTGGTTGATGGCAAACATGGCGGTGCCAGCCACATACACGGTGTGACCATCGGCTGCCTGTTGAAGCACGGCGCTGGCCGCAATCTGCCCTCCTGCACCAGGCTTGTTGTCAACAATCACGGGCTTGCCCAGCTGATGGGCCATGTGCTGACCGAGGGCTCGGGCCATGACATCGCTGATGCCGCCGGCGGAAAACGGCAGCACGAGTGTGACGGGCTTGCTGGGAAAGGCCTGTGCCGCGCTGAGGCCGCCGATCGTCAGGCTGCCCAAGCCCAGGGCCGACTGCAAAAGAGTTCTACGATGCAAGATTGGCTCCCTGCTCACTCGATCGAAGCGCCGCTGGCCTTGACCAGAGGACCCCATTTGGTCAGTTCCGACTGCATGAAGCTGCCAAACTGGGCCGGGGTTGAGGGGAAAGCCTGCATGCCTTGATCGGCAAAACGCTTGACCACTTCGGGGTCCTTCATGGCCTGGTGGATGGCATCGTTCAGACGTTCAACCACAACTGCGGTCGTGCCTGTCTTGACCACAGCCCCGAACCACACACCGGCATTCACGCCGGATACGCCGAGCTCGGCCAGGGTCGGCACCTCAGGCATTTGTGGCGAGCGCTTGTCGGCCGCAATCGCCAGGGGCTTGAGCTTCTTGCCGGCCACCAGAGGGGCGGTGGTGATAACCGGGTCGAACATGAAGTCCACCTGTCCCCCCATCACATCCTGCAGCGCGGGTGCCGAGCCTTTGTAGGCCACATGATTGAACTTTCCACCCACCTTGCCCCGAAAGGTCTCTCCGAGAAGATGTCCGATGGAGCCCATGCCCTGCGAGGCGAAGTTCAGTCCGTCCTTGCGGCTCTTGGCCTGGGCTATGAGTTCCTTGACGCTGGTCAGTGAACTATTGGCAGGAACGACAAGCACCAAGGGCGAAGCAATCAGCGACGTGACGGGGGTGAAATCCTTCAGCGGGTCATAGGAGAAATTGCGAAACAACGAGGGGTTGATGGCAAACATCTCGGTGGCACCGACATACAGGGTATGGCCGTCGGCCGCTTGCTGGCGCACATAGGCGGCAGCAATCTGGCCGCCACCGCCGGGCCGGTTGTCAACGATGACAGGCTTGCCAAGCTGCTCCCCCATCTTGCTGGCCAGCGCACGAGCCACCGCATCGGTGATGCCTCCGGCCGGGAAGGGGACGACCATGGTCACGGCACGGTTGGGGAAATTCTGCGCGATGGCGGGTGTACCCACGCAGGCAGCGAGCGAGGCAGCACCGGCTGCGAACAATTGACGTCGGTTCCACATGATTTGTCTCCTGAATAATCGTTATGAGCAATGGAAAACGGGGGCGGGGAATGCTTTCGAGAAGATCTAGCCTTCGAACTGCGCGCACACCGAGCCGATGCCGCTGATGCGGGCTTCGAAACGATCGCCGGCATTCACGGCGACCATGGGACCCAGGGCGCCGGTCAGCACGAGGTCACCGGCTCGCAGCGCCTGGCCGAGACTGGCGAGTCGGCGGGCCAGCCAAACGGCGGCATTCAGGGGATGGCCCAGGCAGGCTCCACCGGATCCGGTGGAGACGACATCGCCATTGCGCGTCATCTGCATCTCGCACAGCTTGAGATCCAGTGCGTTGAGCGCAGTCGGTACGGCGCCCAGCACGACCAGACCGCTGGACGCGTTGTCGGCCACGGTGTCAATGAAGCGGATGTTCCAGTCGGCAATGCGGCTGCCCACGATCTCGATGGCCGGAAGCACATAGGCGGTGGCGCTGATGACATCCACCAGCGTGGTGTCGGGCCGCTCCAGATCCTTGGCCAGTACCAGCGCCACCTCGGCCTCGACCTTGGGCTGAAGCGTCCGCGACAGGGGCACGACCTCATCGTCGCCATAGAGCATGTCGGCGAACAGCGTGCCGAAGTCGGGTTGGTCTACGCCCAGCTGCTTTTGCACGGCAAGGGATGTCAGCCCGATCTTGCGACCCACGATCCGGCGGCCCTGACTCAGTGCATATTGCACATTGGCCAGTTGCACGGCATAGGCGCTGTCGTTGTCGGTGATTTCCTCGCGCAGGGGAGCAATGGGGGTGGCGGTGGCTTCCGCGTGGCGCAGGCGTTCGGCCCAGGCCTGTATTTGCGTAGTGGTCGGCATGGCAGTCATGAAAGAATGAGGATCAGTGGTGCATGAACATCACGCCATAGCCCGCAATGAGCGATGGAATGGCGCGGTAGGTCCGTACCGGACAAGGCAGACGGGTGTTGGCAGGCAGGGCGGACCGCGCCGCCAGCCAGGTCTTGGACTCATGGGCAGAGTTGCCGGCCGTGGCGCCGATCGAGGCTTCGCTCATCTCACATAGGCCGTCCAGCTGGCCGCTGGCCATGGCGTCCATCCATTGCAGATCCCACTCGGGGTTGAGCGGCTTCATCCAGCTGTCGCCATTGGCCAGAGCCAGACCGGCGGCCTTGACGCGCTCGGTCTTGAGCTCGCGCTCCTGCTCTGTGGGGGTGGAGCGGACAGTAATGCGCTCGCGTACGGCAGGGTCAGGATGGGCCAGTGTCGGGACGGGAGGCTCGTGCGACAGCCCGCCCGAACCAATCAGCAGTGCGCGCAGCGGCAACCGGTCGAGAAAGCTGCCAATGCCTTCTCCCAGTGCCTTGCATCGGGCCATGCGTGCAATACCGGGTTGGGCTACTGCGTTCATGAAGATGGGAATGACAGGCGGTGTGTCCATCTCGTCCCCCCACAGAAACTGCAGGGCCTGCGAAAAGCCGTGATCGACCCACATGCGCCGCGACACCGCGATATCGAAATGTTTGTCCATCAGGTGGTCGGCCAGCGCTATGGCCAGTTCTCCTGCCACATTGAGGGGGCCGGCTGGGGACAGATAGTCGCCCACGGCCGTTGCCTGGCTGCCGATGCAGAACGGCGGCATCAGCTCATTGAAGAAGCCGTTGTAGTGATCTGGCCCCAGCAGCACGATGAGTTCTGGCGCGAACTCATGAACGGCCGCGCGCGCCGCAGCAATCGCCTTGTCGATAGCGATCTGATCGTCTGCAGCGACAGGATTGAGACCGAGCAAAGGCGAGTGCGACATGCCAAGAAATGCCCGGCGCGCAGTGGCGATGGCGCTACCACTCATCTTCATGCCTCCAGTGGAGAATGCAGTACCCGGGCCATCTGACGGGTGACAGTGCTGACCTCCTGCGGAGATGCCAGCGCCGCGACAAAGCGGTCCGGGCGCACGAACACCACCGACTTGCCCTGGGCGCTGAACCAGTCCTTGAGGCGGCCTTGTTCGTCGCCGACGGTCAGCACGCCATCGCGGGTTGGCGTTGGATGAAGCAGCTGGCCAGAGGGCATGGCACGAATGAAGCAGGCGCCAAGGCGCTGCCAGAAATTCAGAGCCTCTTCGTCCATGCCATAGCTGGGGTCCGTACCCCAGGCCAGAATGCAGAAATTCAGTCCAACAAAGTCATCCAGCAGGCCAGAGTGGCCATTTGCAGTGGCAACACGAGGCTGAATGAACATCCGGCCTACGGGACTGGACGCTGCCGTCTCCAGACCATGCACCAGACGCCCCACCAGAGACTCCTTCTTTTCCGCCATCAGGCCCAGAAGGCGGCTCAAGGGCGTGTTGCCCGAGCGGTCCAGCAGGCCTGCGAACGGTGTCCTGGCTCCTTGATTGCCGGTGCCCGTGTGGTGCAGCACCACGCCCTGCTCGTAGCGCGGCATGGGTTTGAAGCGCATCTCGGCGAAGTACTGCTTGACTGGCGGCACAGCGTTCAGGGCAAGCATCACCGTGTCGCGTACTTTGGCGGCGGTATGGCTTTCAGGGGCAAAGATGTCACCTGCCACTTCAGACAAATGGATCATGCTGCGGGCATGGTCGCGGCGTTCCTGTTCGTAGCTATCCAGCAGGCTGCTGCTGGCCTCTCCCTTGATGACCATGGCCAGCTTCCAGGCGAGATTGCTTGCATCCCGCATGCCGCTGTTGTAGCCCTGGCCCTGCCAGACCGGCATGATGTGCGCGGCATCGCCTGCCAGCAAGATTCGCCCGACCCGAAACTGCGCCGCCAGCCGTGCGTTGTGCGTATACACGCGCTTGCGGATGTAGTCGACCTTGTCTGGATCAGCGACGACCTTGCGCATCAGCTGGGCAAGATTCTCCGGCTTTGAGAGCTGCTCTTCGGTCTCCCCGGGCATGACCATGAATTCAAAGCGGCGGATGCCATGTGGCAGGGCTGCAGAGACGTAGGGGCGCTCCGGGTCGCAATGCATGTCGATATGAGGGGTTCCCAGGGGGTCATTGCGTACATCAACAACAATCCATTGATTGGGTTTGGTGCGGCCCTCAAAGGGCACGTTCAGCGTGCGACGCACCAGACTGTTGCCTCCATCGCTGGCGACCAGGTACTTGGCGCGCAGTGTGCGCTCTACGCCCTCGGAACTCCTGAGAGTGGCGGTGACGCCAGCATCGTCCTGGGTAAAGCTGTGCAGCTCCTGACCCAGCAGTACCTGGACCTGTTCAAAGCGCTGCAGACCCCGGTACAGGATGTCGTCCACCTGAGGCTGGATGAAGGCATTGCGGCGGGACCATCCGTACTCGTCGGTGCGAGGTTCGATCGAGGCAAAGCACTGGCCGCTGGCGGTGTAGAAGCGCATCCAGTGATGAGGGGTGATGTGTGCCTGTACCTGATCGGACAGACCCGCCGCCTGCAGCGTGCGCAGCGATTCGTCGTCAATGCCGATGGCTCGGGGGTAGTCAATAATCTGCGGCAGCTTCTCTGCCACGATGACGCGTACGCCAGCCATCCCCAGAGTGTTTGCCAGTGTCAGCCCTACCGGGCCAGCGCCAATGATCAGGACATCGGCATCGTCTTGACTCGCTTGGTTTTCTTGGGGGGCGTTCATTTTCAGTCTCCGTATTGGGTGAGCGCATCGAGTGCTGTTTTGATAATTGTCAAAACACTCGAGGAGTCTGAAAACAGTGTGCACCTGGTGCACATATTGCTAGGTGCATACCCTTGCTGTCACCGCTTGCGCCGGCTACCAATCAGTTGAAGTGAGACTCGCAAGGTGGGCGTCGGGGTGATGAATGGCAAAGCTGCGCGCGGTTGAGCATCGAGTCGGGAATATTCATTGAGCGCAGCAGCAGAGCACCCGGCGATTGCGCCGTATGGTTTGCGGTATTCATACTTGGGAACTCCCAAGAAATCTTCACTTTTGAGCACAGTCCCATGAATGACTACAAGGATGTACGCAGCTTGTCGCGAGGCCTGGCTCTGCTGCAGGCAATGAATAGAGCCCCTGGCGGCATCGCTTCAACCACGGCACTGGCACAGGCATGCGATATTCATCGCACCACCGTCAAGCGATTGATGGAGACCTTGCGGGCGGAGGGTTTCGTGCGCAGGGGTGAGAAAGACGGGCAGTACTACCTGACTTTTGCAGTGCGCAGCCTTAGCGAAGGGCTTGTCGATGATGCCTGGGTTGAGCAGGTCGCACTACCGCTGATGCGTGCTGCCGTGCCCGAGCTGCTTTGGCCTTGCGATCTGGGGACCGTGGAAGGCGGCTTTATGGTTGTGCGTGAAAGCACGCACCGTTTCAGCCGGTTGTCTCAGCATCGCGGCATGATCGGAGAAAAATTGCCGCTGTTCTTCACGGCTATGGGACGAGCCTATCTGGCGTCTTGCACCAAAGATGAGAAGGAAGGCTTGCTTTCGTTGCTCGCTCAGCGTGACGATGCGACTGGTGCCATGGCAAGGGATAGAGCATCGGTAGAGCGTTTGATTGAAGAGACGCGCCAGCGAGGATATGGCATCAGCGATGGTGATTGGCATCAGCAAGCGCCGTTTGGAGCGGTCGCGGTGCCATTGAAGTGTGGACGTCGTTTGATCGGAGGTCTGAATCTGGTCTTTCCGAAGTCTGCTGTCGCCAGGGAAGAGTTGCTTGCCCGCTATCTTCCCCGACTGAAGAAGCTGGCTGTGCGCATGGGCAAGGATGTGGCGCCTTGGCTGGACTAGATGTTCAACCGGGAGGGTCTGGTTTTCGTGGGACTTCATATCTTTTCAAGCCGCTCTCGAGTCTTCGTGCGAAGCAACTGCCTGCTTCGGGTATCCCTATAGTTGTCGTACCTTCATTCAGAACCAGTCATCCCGCAGATATTCACAGCTGACCGCTTCAGGCAGGTTGAAGCGTCAAAGCGAATGGCAGCCGATGTTGACATCAGACATTGAGCGCAGCAAAGACAGATTCGACAGTCGATAGATGACGAGCGATCTACAAAAGCGGCTCGGTTTCAAGTGCGTCGAAGTCCCGAGTAGAAGCAGGTCTACCGAGGTGCTGTCTCTTTGGAGGCGCGAGAGAAAAAATTCCGAGGGACTGTCGCCATCTAGAACATCAGCTTCGGGGAGCAGTCTGTGCTGCTCGGCAAGGTGTAGGCTTCATTGCTTCATGAATGAGATTCATTCTCAATCATGGATACAATCCACGTCTTCATCATGTCCAGCGATCCTCAAAGTATCTTCATTGCCCACCGCCGGGAATTGCTGGCCTGGCTCACCTACCGCGTGCACGATATGCATGTGGCTCAGGACATGCTGCAGGAGATTTTCCTGCGCTTCATCGAGGTCACGGCGGTTGCGCCTGTGCAGGATGCCCGGGCGTATCTGTTCCAGATGGCGCGCAATATGCTCGTCGACATGGCTCGCCAGCAGGAGGCGCGCAAGACCGCAGCGGTTGCGCCAGAGGAGCTGGTGCACATAGCGGACACCGCGCCTGGCCCGGATCAGTCGGTGGCTGGCCGCCAGCGTCTGCTACAACTGGCTGAGGCTCTGCAGGAGCTGTCGCCGCTTACTCAGGACATCTTCATGCGCGTGCGGGTGCAGGAGCAAAGTTATCAGCAGGTGGCGGATGCGCTGAAGATCTCCACCAGCTCGGTGCAGAAGCATCTGGCGCGGGCCTTGGCCCACGCCATGGCGCGCTTGCCGCTTCACTGAAGCTTTGCAGTGTGTCAGAGCTCCAGATGCTTGTCTTGGATGAGAATTACTGGTTTGCCAATGCTTGAACGTCTTCCCATCATGCACTCCAATCGTTTGCATTCAGACAGCAGTTTTTTGTGAATCCTTCATCTCAATCCACATCCCTGCACGATGCAGCTGAAGACATCCGCCTGCAGGCTGCCGCCTGGCTGGTACGTCGTGCGGACGAGGGCTGGCTGCCTGAGGATGAACAGGCCTTGCAGCTTTGGCTGAATACGGATGCTTCAAATCGCCAGGCTTATGCCCATGCCCAGCGCATCTGGGCCGAACTGGGGGCGCTGGGACAGTCGGGGCTGCTGCCAGAGCAGGGCGCAGAAATGGTTTCGGAGAGAAAACCTTTGCTGCAAGGAATCGTGCAGCGACGCATGCTGTGGAAAGGTGCCGGGGCCGCAGTATTTGCTGCAGGTGCCTTGTGGGTGGGGGCCGGCAGCCAGATCATGCTGGCTTTTGAGGCTGACTACCGCACCGGGGTGGGAGAGCGGCGCGAAGTGGCGCTGCCCGATGGCAGCCGCGTGCACCTGGGCGGCGACAGCGCCGTGGCCGTGCGATACGACACGCGACAGCGACATGTGGCCTTGCTTCGCGGCGAAGCCTTGTTCGATGCGAAGCCCGTGGAGGTGTCCGGTGGGCGCGATGCGGAGAAGCGGCCTTTTGTGGTTGCCGCGGCCGACGGGCGTACCCGTGCTCTGGGTACCCGCTTCATCGTCGAGCGATTGGACGAAAGAACTCAAGTGACCGGTGTGTTCCACCAGGTGGCGGTGTCGCTGGACCATGCGCCACAGGATGCCGTGGTGCTATCGCCAGGCCAACGCGTCAGTTATGACAGGCGGGGCATGACGCCTGTGCAGGATTTGAGCGAGGATGCCGGCCAGTCCTGGGAGCGTGGGCTGCTGGTCTTCGAGCGCATGAGGCTGGCCGATGTGGTGGATCGTCTCAATCGCTATCACTCGAGCCGCATTGTGGTGCGTGACCAGGTGCTGGCGCAGCGGCGCGTCAGCGGCGTCTTTCTGCAATCCGATGCGCCAGGGGCCGTGCAGGCCATCGCTCAGGAACTGGGGGCACAGCTGTTGCAACTGCCAGGGGTGGTAGTGCTCTTTTGATTTATTGAAAATAATTTTGATTCGTATTTACTGAATCTTGCGCGTCAACCGTCTTCTCTGAAGAGAGGCATCGCAGGCTGCATCCAGGAATTGGGCGTTGCGTCTGCCTTGCGGTCACAGAACTTCAGAGGACGCCATGAACCGATGGGCAACAGGGGCCGAAAGTGCTCTGCCGAAGACATACAGTCGCCAATTCAATGAATGCGCCAAGGGACGCCGTACGTCCATAGCCATAGCCATAAGCATGGCCTTGATGGGGCAGGCCTGGGCTGACGAAAATCCGGCCCTGCCTGCCGCGTCAGCACAGGACAATGCCGCTCAGGCGCGCGTGGATTTCGATCTTCCCAGAGGAGACCTTGGCCAGGCGCTGGTAGCTCTCGGGGCTGCGGCCGGACTGCGTCTGGTCTTCGATCCGCAAAAGTTGCAAGGTCTGTCCGCTCCGGCCGTACGGGGTGTGATGACGCCGGGCGAGGCACTGACCAGACTATTGCGCGACAGCGGTTTTGCGCCGGTGTTTGCGGGCAATGGGGTGGTAAGGCTGAAGCCTGTGTCTGGAACCAAGGCAGACGCAGCTGCTGCACTGGATGCAGAGGAGGGGGAACCACCTGGCCGTGTCATGCCAACCGTGCTGGTTCTGGCCGATGCCGAACGGGATGAGAAGGACCGGCAGTACCGCACGGCAGGCTCCAGCAATGTGCTCAAGCGCGAAGACATCGAACGCTTTCGCGGAACCTCGGTGGGCGATATCTTCCAGGGCACTCCCGGTGTGCTGATTGGCGAGAACCGCAACAGCGGCGGCCTGGATGTGAACATCCGCGGCATGCAGGGGCAGGGACGTGTGCCTGTGCTCGTCGATGGTGCACGCCAGGAAACGACGGTCTACCGTGGCTATGCGGGCGTCGCTTCGCGCTCCTATATCGACCCTGATCTGATCGGCGGAATACAGATTGAAAAAGGGCCTGTCATGGGCGCGCAGGGCACAGGTGCAGTGGGAGGGCTGGTCAGCGCTCGTACCCTGAATGCCGATGACATCGTGCGCCCCGGCCAGACCTTTGGTATCCGTCTGCGCGGCAGCCTGATCGGAAACAACAGTGGCTCGGCACCTGCACCGGGTACCAAGGCGGGGTTCAATACCGGAGGCAGTTCCAGCAACGGCACGGGAGGCGTCTATCGGACCAACTGCGTGATTGCCAGCCTGTGTGACGGCCCCTTCAACATTGCCAATGTGGTGCCACCCACCGAGAGCATGAACCGGCCCGGCCTGATGCAGGCCAAGAGCTGGGCTGGCAGCATCGCGCTTGCCAAGCGCTTCGAGAAAGCCGATATCGTCGCGGCCTACGCACGCCGCAGCCAGGGCAACTATTACGCGGGTACCAAGGGGCCGGTGCCCTCGCTGGATCTTTCGGAAACCTATAACCGCGGCTTCTATACCGAGGTGGTGCCCAAGGTGGTGGGGGCCACGCGTTTTCGTGGTGGCGAGCGCATTGTCAACACCAATCACGAGAACGAGTCGGTGCTGCTCAAGACGCGCTTGTACCTGCCCAACGATCAGGAGCTGGAAGTCGGCTATATGCGCTACACCAGCACCTATGGCGAGCTGATGCCATCCCAGCTGCTGTGGCTGGGTCAGGTGGCCCAGACTTCCAACAGCAAGGTGACCGCAGACACCTATACCCTGCGTCACCGCTGGAACCCCGAGAACAATGACTGGCTGAACCTGAGCAGCAATCTCTGGCACACCAACACGGACAGCCTGAATCAGAACTACTCGGAAGAGACCGTCAACGAGATGTTCGGCGCCGGCTCCGAAAACTACAAGCGCTGGGGCTTCGACGTCAGCAACAGCATGCGCTTTGGCAACTCTGGCGGCATCAAGCTGGACTACGGACTTGCCGCGCAGCTGGAAAAGGTCAACGGCGTTGCCACCGGCAATATGCTCAGCTCAGGCGGGCGCATGGGACGGCGCACGGAGTGGAGCCTGTTCACCGATCTTCAGTGGAAGCCGCTGCCCAGCGTGACCCTGGGGGCCGGGCTGCGCCATACCCGCTTCGAGTCGCGCGATGACAAGCCCATGCTGGTCAGCCCCGACAGCGCTTACTGCGTGGACAGCAAGGGCACAGGAAGCTGTGATCCCCTGATGATGAACAGCCGCAACAACGGCACATCACCCATGTTCAGTGCCCTATGGGATGTCACGCCCAGCGTGCAGCTGTATGCACGTCATGCACGTGGCATGCGCATGCCCAGCCTGTTCGAGACCACGGCGGGCTACTCCGTCTCTCCCTCGCAGGACATCCACCTCAAGCCGGAGCGCACGCTCAACCGCGAGATCGGCATCAACTTCCTCAAGGATGGGGTCTGGCGCAGCAGCGACAAGCTGCGCGCCAAGCTGGCCTACTTCAGCAACACCACCAAGGACTATCTCACCCGCACCTTCCCCAACACCTGGGAAGAAGGCTCCGGTCGCCAGTTCTTCACCCTGCGCAATATCGAAAGCGTGAGCTTCGACGGTTTCGAGGTCTCGGGTTCCTACGACATGGGGCCGGTCTTCATGGAGGCCAGCGGCACGCGCTATACCTTCATCGAGACCTGCCACTTTGGCAGTTTCCGGCGCTACACCTGCACCGACTACGGCATCGCCAACAGCTATGTCAACAACATGATTCCGCCCAAATGGCACGCCAGTGCCCTGCTGGGAGCGCGGCTGCTCGAGCGCAAGCTCACCGTCGGAGTGCGTGGCACCTTCATGGGCAAGCGCAATCCGACACCGGAGTTCAACAACGAAACCGCCCAGGGCTTCAACCAGGTCGTGCCGTGGCACTCGTATGTGCTCTGGGATGTCTTTGCCAGCTACAAGTTCAGCGACCGCGTGAACGTGGACTTCAACGTGGACAACGTGACGGATCGCTATTACCTGGACGCCCTGAGCCTGGGCATGGTCCCGGCGCCGGGACGCACGGCACGCCTGAGCGTGACCATGCAGTTCTGAGCGCGCATGGCACGCCTGTCAGCGTGCCTGCCTTCGATTCTTTCGCAGCATCAGCCTGCTTTATTGCAAAGGAAATTTCAGCCATGAAATTCTTGTCTCGCCATGTCCTTTGGGGGATTGGCCTTTCCATGCTCCTGGCCGCCTGTGGCGGTGGAGGAGGCGGAGGTGATGATGGTGGCGGCACGGGCAATCTCAACCGTCCCACAGCCCGTGTCACGGCCTCCGCTGCCACGGCGAGCGCCGGCGACACCGTCACTTTCGACGGCTCTGCGAGCACGCCGGCCAATGGCAGCACACTGACCTATCAATGGAAAGTCACGGAGCGCCCCGCTGGCAGCACGGCCGCGCTGGCGACACCGACTGCCGCTAGCTCCAGCTTCACGCCCGACCTGCCCGGCAACTACAGCATCAGCCTCGGTGTGAGCGATGCCGTGACCTCGAGCAACGAGGTCAGCGTCAAGCTGGAAGTTCGCAACCCCAACCCGGTGGCCGTGACGCTGCCAGAGCTGGCGCAACTGGTCAACACCACGGTGCAGCTGGACGGCACGGCCAGCCAGCCGCCCGCAGGAGGCAGCGCAGCTGACCTTCGCTTCAACTGGACGCTGGTGGAGAAGCCGGATGGCAGCAAGGCCGAGCTGGACAACCCTCATCTTTCCCAGCCGCGCTTTTTGCCCGATGTGGTGGGCCTTTATCGCGCCACACTGGTGGTCACGCATGGCAGCAAGAGCAGTCAGCCGGTGACGGTCAGGATCAACGCCAACCAGATGCACACGGCTCCGGTGGCCAAGGCCGGCTCCAATATCGACAATGCGGTGCGCGGTCAGCGCGTGCAGCTCGACGGCTCGGCCAGCACCCATGCGGAGGGCAGCAGCCTGCAATACCGCTGGTTCTTCGCTCCTGCGGGCCGGCCCTGGGGCTCACAGGCCGTGATCGAGGGCAGCAATACGGCCAGGCCGACGCTGACGCCTGATTTCGCCGGCACCTACCGCTTGACGCTGGTGGTGTATGACGGCACGACCACGGCTTTCAGCGGGGTTCAGGTCAAGGTCAAGAAGCCGGACGGCGCGCCCAACACCAAGCCCGTGGCCGTCATTTCCCGTCCCTTCGCCAAGTCTTTCGAAACTGAGCTGGGCACCTCCGTCGTCCCCACCGGCGTCTATTCGCAGGACAAGGACGAGGACACGCTGACGCGCGAGTGGACGCTGCTGTCCGCGCCTGCGGGCTTTGATGCTGCCACCAAATTCAACCCCACCTGGGGCAATTTCACCGGCACGCATTACGGCAACTACGTGGTGCAGCTGCGCGTGAACGACGGCAAGGAGTGGAGCGAGCCGGTGACGCAGGTATTTACCGTGCTCAATGGTGCTAATCGTCCGCCAGTGGCCAAGGCCGCAGTCATGGGGGGCGCGAGTGCCATTGGCGTGGGCACCACGGTCACGTTGACGGGCGAGGCCAGCACCGACCCCGACAACAACCGCATGAGCTATGCCTGGACCATGCTGGACAAGCCCGATGGCAGCACCGCCAAGCTCAGCAATGCAGCAGCCATGAACCCCAGTTTTGTGGCCGACAAACCGGGTCCGTACTCCTTCTCGCTGGTCGTGACCGATGAGCATGGGACGCCCAGCTCTGATGGTGTCTCCACCCTGGACACGCAGCTCAGCGTGATCGTCAAGACTAGGAACAATGCGCCCATCGCGCGTCTGGCGGCAGATGCTCTCTACACCCAGGAGCAGCCTCTGGTCATCGGGCAGACCGGCAGGCAGCTGCGCTTTGGCGATTCGCCAGACGCTGCCGATATCTGGAACAGCTTCCTGTTCAACGGCAACGGCTATGACCCGGATGGTGATACGCTGACCTATCTGTGGACTCTGTCGCGTGAACCTGCCGGCAGCAAGCTGCGGGCGCCTGAAGGCATCTATGTGTGCGGAAACACCGGCAGCAACCAGTGGCCTGGCGCGACGGTCTCCACGTTTGCCAGCTGGATCGAGAAGGGACTGGCCCTGCGTCAATGGACCTGCCCTGACCGTATCGGCATTGCACCCACAGTGGCTGGTGCCTATGAGCTGCAGCTGGCGATCAGTGACGGCATGGCCTTTGCCGGTCCTTTTGCCATGACGCTGCACGCCGCGGAGCGTCAGAACTATCCCAGCCTGCTGCTTGAATACCTGGGTTCGCCCACAAATTCGGGCACGCTGGGCGAGCAATCGCATCCCAACCGTCTACCACAGCAATTGTTCCCCTATGCGTCCGTACAGAACGCCTCATTCCCCATCTGGCAGCATGAGCTGAAAGGCGGTGTGCCGATGGCGGTGCAGCGCTATCGCCTGACGGCCTTCGGCGGCGACTACACCATCGCCGATCTGGCTGCGACTTCGGTGCAGAGCGGCTATGCACTGAGCTTCCAGGGTTTGAGCAACGCTCAGGTGATTCGCAAGGGCCAGACGGTGGAGTTCAGCCTGGTGATGCAGGTGCCGTCTCCCGTGCCTGTTGCGGCCGATCTGAACAAGGCCAGCGAAGGCATGCAATGGTCCTTCCGCATTGCCGAGAAGAGCGGCTGGACCTTCAGCCACAAACCCTTCATTTACCCCTATTGATGAAGGCGCAGGCGGGCACCGGATCTGGAGCAGGCGGTGCCCGCCTTTATGACGGAAAGCGAAATCTCCCATGGATACATCAACGATAGAAGCTGAGGGGCTGAGTGCTCTGCTGCGTTCTGCCTCACACGCCAGCCACGGCACGCTGGACAGGCGCATCATGGCTGCCAAGCCTTTTTCCAGCCGTGAGCGCTATGCGCAATTTCTGCAGGTGCAATATCGCTTTCACCGCGATGTGGCGGCACTGTTTGACCACCCGGAGCTCAATCGCCTGCTGCCGGGTTTGGTCGGGCGCCAGCGTCTGAATGCGGTCATCCAGGACCTGAGCGATCTGGGTCAGGCCCTGCCGCAGAATCTGGACGCACCGGTGTTCGCGCCGGGTGCTGCCGTGGACCTTGCCATGGCCCTGGGCTGGCTGTATGTGGAGGAAGGCTCCAACCTGGGGGCCGCCTTTTTGCTCAAGGCGGCTGCAGCGCTGGAGCTGAATGCCGAATTCGGCGCGCGTCATCTGGCACCGCATGCCCAGGGACGAGCCCCGAGCTGGAAGGCCTTCAGCGCCCAGCTCGATGCCGTGCCGCTGGACCCTGCGGCCAGGGGGCGTGCGGCAGCAGCCGCGCGAGCTGCGTTTGTAACGGTGCATGGCTATGTGCAAACGCATTGCGAGATTCATGTCTAGGCCGACCCGGCTGCCGTCCTGGACCGTGCAGGTGTCTCTGGTGCCGCTGGCGCTGCTGATCAGCGTGGCGGCAAGCCCGCCATTGCTTGCTCAGACTGCGCAGTGGCAGGGCCTGTACGACAAGGCCTTGCGCCAGCAGAACGAGCAGGCGTATGAACCCGCCGAGCAGAGCGCGCGTCAGGCACTGGAGCTGGCAGAGCAGCAACGCCAGGGGCAGCGGCCCTATATGGCCAGCAGTCTGAATCTGCTCGGACTGATCCAGCAGGCCCGCGGCCACAAGGCCGAGGCCGAGCAGTCTCTGCTCAAGGCGCTGGAGCTGAATCAGGCCAGCCTGGGCACGCATGCCAACACCGCATCCGTGGCCTGGAATCTGGGCAATGTGCAAAAGGCCATGCAGCAACCGCGCAAGGCAGTGCAGAGCTATCGGCGGGCTCTCGAAGTGGCACAGGCCCTGCCGGCAGATACCGTCTCGCTGGCGCTGCGCGAAAAAGCGCTGCAGGCCCTGGGTGATCTGCTCGCGAGTCTGGACGAACATGACCAGGCGCAAGCCTATCTGCAGCAACTGTCGGCCCTGCCGGTCGATGCTGCGGCCCAGGCCGATGTGGCGACCCGCGTGCAAGCCCTGTTGGCCCTGGCGCACAGCCAGGAGCAGCAAGGCCGCTTGCAGCCAGCGCAGCAGGCCCTGGACCAGGCAATGGCGCTGCTGCAGCGGGCAGGTGACGGCAGCAGGAGTCTGGTGCCGGTTTTGCTGGCCCGGGCCAGGCTGCACCACCGAGAGGGTGACGATGCGCAGGCTGCCGCGCAGTACGAGCGCGCCAGGGAGGTGCTGATGCAGCAGGATCCGCAAGCCCTGGTTCTGGCCCAGGTGCTTAACGAGCTGGGCCTGTGGCGGGCGCAGAACAAGGACTATGCGCAAGCCCATGCATTGTTCGAGCAGGCGCAGGCCATTGCCGACCGGCATGCACCCGATGTGCTGTGGCAGGCGCATCTTCTGGCCAGCCGTGCGCGCATGGCCGAAGCCCTTCGCCACGAGGAGCAGGCGCAGACGCTATATGCCCAATCGCTAGAGCTGTACCGACAGCAGGAAAATCCCGAGGCTCGGGTGGGCGAGGCAGGCGTGCTCAACGGCCTTGCCGGCCTGGCATACCGCAAGCGTCGTTTTCAGGAAGCGCAGCCCATGTTCATCGAGGCCTTGGGTCTGATGGAGCAGGCGCTGGGTGGCAGCGATGCACGCCTGCTGCCGCTGCTGGATAATCTTGCCGCCTTGCACCGCAGTCTGGGCCGGCCCGGCGAGTCGGAGCATGCGCGCCGGGCTGCGGCATTGCGTCGGGAGCTGGGCCAGGGCGGCTAGTGCTCTTCGGGCCTGAATGCGCAGCCCCGAGGCGAGGGGCTGGGCATTGCGCTTGAGGGCCAGGACACGGGGCGCCGGATCGGACCGGCCCTTGCGCAGAATCGACTTTTCTGGAGGCCAGGCCTTTGTTCAGGCCGCTGCGTCGTGACGGTGCAGCAGATCCAGGAACATCTGTGCCGATCGGCTGATAGGTCTATCCTTGCGTATCAGGCTGCCGTAGGCCTCCAGGCTGCGCCTTGTCTGATACGGCAGGATATGCAGCATGCCGTGGGCGGCATGAAGGTCCGCCACCGTACGCGGAATCACGCCCACCATGTTCGAGCTTCGCACCAGGTTGATGGTGGTGAGTATGGAGCCGGTTTCGATCAGGCCGCGTGGCAGCGGCAAACTGTGCTCGCGGAATTCCTGCTCTATCAAACTGCGCATGGGGCTGCCAGGCGGCTGCATCACCCAGCCATACCCTTGCAAAGCCTGCAGAGCGGGGCGCTGCAGCGACAGCAGCGGATGTCCCTCGCACACGATGAAGGCCAGTTGCTCGTCATCGATGGCGCGAAAGCTGCAATCGCTGCCGGCTTCATTGGTCATGCGCCCGACGACCACCTCCAGCACCCCTTCACGCAACTGGGCCAGCAAGCGATCACTGGTATCCACGGCCACTTCCAGCTCCAGCAGGGGCAGCTGCTTTTTCAGCTCCAGCAAGGCCTGGGTGAGCCGCCCGGGCGATGCGGCCATGATGCTGCCCACGGCCAGCCGTCCCGAGCTTCCCTGGCGCAGCTCGCCCAGTTCACGATTCAGGGCCTCGATATTGCCGCGCAGCGAACGGAAATATTCCAGCACCCGCTCTCCGGCCGCATTGCGCTGCAGCCGCCGGCCCACGCGCTCGAACAGGGGCTGACCCAGGGCGTCTTCGAGCTCCTGCAGCATCTTGGTGGCGGCAGGCTGGGTCAGGCCGAGCTCAGCCGCTGCCGCGCGCAAGGTCTGGCGCTCGTCGATGGCCAGTATCAAGGCCACCTGGCGCATGCGCAGCCGGTTCAGCAACTGTGGCGTGTTGTCGCGCTTGTCTATCGATCCCATGGCATGGCTTCTTATTGCTTCAGGTTATCGATTAATCAATAACTTTCAATTTACGCATATCAGCGCCTTCCCTAGCATCGGGCTGCGATGAAATAAAAAAGCCAAGGAGACAAATGTGCAAAGACGTCATCTACTTTCCATAGCCGCTGTGTGCGGCGCCGCCGTGCTGCCCTGGCAGGCCCAGGCCCAGGACTCTGCGAACTGGCCCGTCAAGCCCGTGCGCATGCTGGTGGGGTCCGCGCCCGGAGGCGGCACCGATGCCATGGCCCGCGCCGTGGCCGACAGGCTGGGGCCGCTGCTCAAGCAGCCGGTGATCGTGGAGAACCGGCCCGGCGTCTCCAACACGCTGGCCGTGGACATGACGGCCAAGTCCACGGACGGCCACACCATGGTCATGGGCGTGGTCACAGCCCATGCCATCGCACCGCATCTGCTCAAACTCGGCTATGACAACAACCGGGACCTGGTTCCCGTGGCCTTTGTCGGCTCCGTGCCCAATGTGCTGGTGGTGGGCAACTCCGTTGCCGCCAACACGGTGGCGGAGCTGGTGGCCATGGCCAGGAAGAATCCCAATCAGATTAATTTCGCCAGCAGTGGAACGGGCAGCACCCAGCATATCGCTGCCGAGGTGTTCAAGGATGCCGCAGGCATTCAGATCACCCATGTACCCTACAAGGGCAGCGCCGCGGCCCTGGTCGATCTGGTCAGCGGCCAGGTGCAGATGAGCTTCGACACCATGCCCTCGGTCATAGGCCAGATCAAGGCCGGCAAGCTGCGTGCTCTGGCGGTCACTTCGCCCCAGCGCAACCCTCAGCTGCCCCAGGTGCCGACCATGGCCGAAGCGGGTCTGCGCGACGTGGAAATCAGCGCCTGGTACGGCATCTACATGCCCTCTTCCACGGCCAAGGCGGTTCAGCAGAAAGTGCATGACGAGGTCAACAAGGTCATCTCCATGCCCGAGACCAAGACCCGCCTCGAAGCCGTGGGTGCCGAGCTGCGGCCCATGCCCCAGGCCGACTTCGGCAGTTTTCACCTCGCCGAGTACAAGCGCTTCGGCGACATCATTCGCAAGAACAACATCAAGCTGGACTGAGCATGAGCAAGGCTTCTCTTCCCGTTGTCGCCCTGACCCTGGGCGATCCTTCCGGCATCGGCGCCGAACTGATTGCGCGTTTGCTGGCCAGGCCGCAGGCCACGCAGCAGGCGAACCTGGTGCTGATAGGCGATCCCTGGCTCTGGGAGCAGGGCCAGCGCATCGCCGGACTGCAGGTTGCAACGGTTCCGCTGGCCGGCCTGTCCGCTGCGCGCGAGCGTGCCGATACGCGGCTGCCGGCCTTTGTGGCCGTGGACACGGTCGCCCAGGTCGATGTGGTGCCGGGGCAGGTGGGGGCGGCGGGCGGCCGCTCGGTGCTGCAGGTGCTTGACCAATGCATGGATGCGGCCCTGGCCGGTGATATCGATGCCATCTGCTTTGCGCCCTTGAACAAGCAGGCCATGAAGCTGGGCGGTCTGCGCCACGAGGACGAGCTGCACCACTTTGCCGAGTACCTGGGCGTGACCGGCTACTTCTGCGAGTTCAACACGCTGGGTGATCTCTGGACCTCGCGTATTTCCTCGCATGTACCCCTCAAGGATGTGGCCGGCTATCTGAGCCAGGAGCGCATCAGCCAGGCGGCCGAGCTGATCTACAAGGCCTTGCGCGCCAGCGGCCTGGCTGCTCCCAAGGTGGCGATTGCCGGATTCAACCCGCACAACGGCGACGGCGGCACCTGCGGCCGCGAGGAAATCGACATCATCGGGCCCGCAGTCCAGGCCCTGCAGGCGCGCGACTGGCCCAGCGATGCGCCGTTCCACGGCCCGTTTCCGGCCGACACCATCTTCCTCAAGGCCCAGGCCGGCGAGTACCAGGCCATCGTGACCATGTACCACGACCAGGGCCAGATAGCGATCAAGCTGCTGGGCTTCTCGCGCGGGGTGACGGTGCAGGGCGGTCTGCCGATTCCCATCACCACGCCGGCCCATGGCACGGCCTACGACATCGCAGGCCAGGGCAAGGCCAATGTGGAAGCCACCTGGCAGGCGCTGCAGATCGCCGCACGCATGGGGGCCGCCCACCGCGATCGCCAGGCTGCCCCAGCCGTCTGAGCCCGTTTTCCCGGCGGCTTGGGCCGCCTGTCCTTCCGACTCTTTTCTTTCGAGGTCTGTATGAAGATCAAGTCCGTCCGCGCCCGTGTCTATGAATGGAAGGGCAAGACCGTTCCGCCCCAGGGCAACTTCTGCTCCAACGCCATGGATCTGGTGTACTCCAACACCGAGTCCATGAGTACCTTCCGCTTTCATTCGTGGACCGTGGTCGAGATCGAAACCGACGACGGCATCATCGGTCTGGGCAATGTGGCCCTGGCGCCAAGAATAGCCAAGGCCATCATCGACGAGTACCTGGCGCCCCTGGTCATCGGTCAGGACCCTTGGGACTACGAGTACCTGTGGCAGCGCATGTACCGTGCCACCCATGCCTGGGGCCGCAAGGGCGTGACCATGGCCGCCATCTCGGCCGTGGACCTGGCCATCTGGGACATCCTGGGCAAGAGCGTGAACAAGCCCGTGTTCAAGCTGCTGGGCGGGCGAACCAAGGAAAAGATTCCCTGCTATTACAGCAAGCTCTACCGCACCGACCTGAAAGAGATGCAGGCGGAAGCCCAGAAATTCCTGGATCAGGGCTTCAAGGCCTTCAAGATGCGCTTCGGCTACGGGCCCGCCCATCTGCAGGAGGGTGTGAAGGAGAACCTCAAGTCCGTCGAGGCCATCCGCGAAGTGATCGGCTACGACACCGACCTGATGCTGGAGTGCTATATGGGCTGGAACCTGGAGTACGCCAAGCGCATGCTGCCCAAGCTGGCCAGGTTCGAGCCGCGCTGGCTGGAAGAGCCCGTGATCGCCGACGACATCGACGGCTACGCCGAGCTCAACGCCATGAACATCATCCCCATCTCGGGCGGCGAGCACGAGTTTTCGCTCTACGGCTTCAAGCAGCTGCTGGACAGGAAGGCCGTCTCCGTCGTGCAGTACGACACCAACCGTGTGGGCGGCATCACGGCGGCGCACAAGATCAACGCCCTGTGTGAGGCGTATTCCGTGCCTGTGATCCCGCATGCGGGCCAGATGCACAACTACCACCTGACCATGAGCACGCTGGCCTCGCCCATGGCCGAGTACTTCCCCATCTTCGATGTGGAAGTCGGCAACGAGCTGTTCTGGTACATCTTCGACGGCGAGCCGATTGCCGACAACGGCTTCCTGCAGCTGCGCGACGACGTGCCGGGCCTGGGCCTCACGCTCAAGACCGAGTACCTCGACCAGTTCCACATCATCGATTGAGGAGACGCAGCATGCCCGGACTCTCCAATCCCCGTTACCGGGGCATCTTCCCCGTCGTGCCCACCACTTTCCACGAGGACGGCACGCTGGACCTCGCCAGCCAGAAGCGCTGCCTGGACTTCATGATCGACTCGGGCGTCGACGGCCTGTGCATCCTGGCCAACTTCTCCGAGCAGTTCCTGGTCTCGGACGAGGAGCGCGAAACCCTCACGCGCACGGCACTGGAGCATGTCGCCGGCCGCGTGCCCGTGATCGTGACCACCACGCACACCAGTACCAAGGTCTGCGCCGAACGCAGCCGCCGCGCACAGGACATGGGCGCGGCCATGGTGATGGTGATGCCGCCCTACCACGGCGCTACCTTCCGCTTTGGCGAAGCCCAGGTGCAGGCCTTCTACCAGGGCGTGTCCGATGCCATCGACATTCCCATCATGGTCCAGGATGCGCCGGCCGCGGGCACGCCGCTGTCGCCCGCCTTTCTGGCCCGCATGGCGCGCGAGATAGCGCAGGTCAGCTACTTCAAGATGGAAACCGCCGGTGCCGCCAGCAAATTGCGCGAGCTGATCGCACTGGGCGGCGAAGCCATAGAAGGCCCGTGGGACGGCGAGGAAGCCATCACGTTGCTGGCCGACCTGGAGGCCGGCGCGACAGGCGCCATGACCGGCGGCGGCTTCGCCGATGGCATCCGCCCCATCATCGAGGCGCACCGCGCTGGCGACAAGGACAAGGCCTTTGCCGAGTACCAGCGCTGGCTGCCGCTGATCAACCACGAGAACCGCCAGGCCGGTTTTCTGGCCGCCAAGGCGCTGATGAAGGAAGGCGGCGTGATCGCCTGCGATGCGCCGCGCTCGCCCTGGCCGCCCATGCACCTCGAGGTGCGCCGCCAGCTCATCGACATCGCACGCCGGCTGGATCCGCTGGTGCTGCGCTGGGCCCGTTGAGTCGACTGTGAATACAGGAGCTGGTTGCGCTTTTTGATTCAGGAATTCAGCTGCTTTTCATGCTGATATCTATGAATAACAGGCGCAGCAAGCTCCTCTATCAAGAGCATATCCATGACCCCACATCTCAACCTGATCAACGGCCAGTGGACGGCTGCTGACAGTTATTGCCCCAACACCAATCCCAGCGATCTGTCCGATCTGATCGGCGCGTACGCCCAGGGCGGAGCATCCGATGTGCAGGCCGCCGTGGCTGCTGCCGCTGCCGCGTTTCCTGCCTGGTCCACCTCGGGCATCCAGGCGCGCTCCGACGCCCTGGACAAGATAGGCACGGAGATCCTGGCGCGCAAGGCGGAGCTGGGCGAGCTGCTGGCCCGCGAAGAAGGCAAGACCCTGCCCGAAGCCATTGGCGAAGTCGGCCGCGCGGGCCAGATCTTCAAGTTC
>NZ_JBANEM010000036.1:0-27399 GCF_040187805.1 Comamonas sp. wu1-DMT | reverse complement strand
CGGCAAGCACTTGAAAGCGCTCAGGTGGAAGACACCATTCCGTGCGATGTGCGAGGCGTGGGAAAAAGATCTAAGCCGCTTTAGACTTCATCCGCACCAGCTCACTGTGGGACTGAACATCTAAATACTCCGGTTTTCAGGGGCAACCTCAGTTGCCATTGTTTGCAGTGCAACTTCTCTGAACTTGACTGCAGCAGGTGGCTCGGCATCCGCCATGTAGGCAAGCGACAGGCCCATCCAGCTGTCGTGCCCCAAGTCTGAAATTTCCCGATAGGCAATTACGTCACTGGCGTAGCGGCGCATGACTGATGGCACGAGTGCGACGCCCAGGCCGCTTTCGACAAGGGCCAGTATGGTTTGCACCTGGGTGGCTTCCTGGGTGATTCGGGGAATGAACCCCGCGCGCTGGCAGGCGGCCATCACAAGGGAGCGCAGGCTTGTGGCGGCTCCCTCGGCATACATAAGAAATGCCTCTCCGGACAAATCGTTCAGACGAATGGCAGTGTGCTTGACCAAGAAATGGTCCTTGGGCAAGGCGGCGATGAGGCTCTCACGTTCCAAGGAAACGAGCGTGGTAGAGGTCGCAGCCATCACTGGTGCGCGTACAAGGCCCAAGTCCAGCGAGCCGTGCTCAAGTTGCTCAACAATGGAGACGGATGGTGCTTCCTGCAGTTTGAGCTCGACGGCGGGATATTGCGCCCGGTAGGCCGGCAGCAGACGCTGGAGCATGCCGAATGTGGTAGTCCCTACGAATCCAATGCGGAGCGTGCCTCCGATCCCGGAGATAGCGTCGTGGGCCGCAGTGATCACTTGGCGTTCAAAAAAAAAGCAGGCGTTTTGCTTCCCGCAGCACGGATTCTCCTGCAACGGTGAGAGTCACTCCGGCTGGGCCACGATCAAAGAGCCTAGTGCCAAGTTCAGCCTCGAGCTTCTGAATGGAGACTGATAGGGGTGGTTGTGCTAGGTGTAGTCGCTCAGAGGCCCGCCGGAAGCTGCCAGCCTCGGCTAAGGTGACGAAGTTTCGAATGCGCTTGAGGTCCATCATAGGCGGCGGCTCCACGGAGGCACAGCCATTCCCTGGCAGGGCCTCGCCATATAGGCGTTACTGGAAAACCATGAATAGTCATACTGACTCGGTATGGTGGCGGAGAAATACGATATTAGACAAGCGGGAAGCTCCTCCAATAGCATTCGCCCATCAAAGTAACTGCGGGCACGACGTGCTTTCAAGCCGATGGTTGATTTGCTAGTCTCTCTCAAGTTTGCCTCCTTGCCTTCTGACGTTGAGGTCCTGCGTGAAGAGGTCCGAAGTTTTCTACGCGAACATCTTGGCAATCCGTCCGTAGATCGACGAGCGCGTAGCTGGATGGGGTTCGATGCTGATTTCAGTTGGCGCTTGGCCAAACGGGGCTGGGTTGGTGTGACGTTGCCAAAGGAATATGGCGGCGCGCACATGACACCTTTGCAGCGGTTTGTGCTAGTGGAGGAGTTGCTCAGTGTCGGCGCGCCTGTCGCCGCGCACTGGGTGGCCGAACGGCAAAGTGGGCCTCTTATCCTGAAATTTGGCTCGCAAGAGCAGCGCGATTTCTATTTGCCGCGCATTTGCGCAGGGAAAGCCTTTTTCTGCATTGGGATGAGTGAGCCCAACTCGGGCTCCGATCTGGCAAGTATTCGCTCACGTGCCACACGTGTGCCGGGCGGGTGGAAGCTGCAGGGGCGAAAGATATGGACCACTAACGCACAGCATTGCGATTACATGATTGCTCTGGTGCGGACCTCCGGCGTCCCTGAAGACCGGCAGGAGGGGCTGTCTCAATTCATCGTAAACATGAAATCGCCGCGCGTAGAGGTACGCCCTCTAGTCGATTTGTCCGGCGATGCCCACTTCAATGAAGTGATGCTTGACGATGTCTTCGTGCCTGACGAGGCACTGGTTGGTCAGGTAGGCCAGGGATGGACCCAGGTGAACGCGGAGTTGGCCTTGGAGCGCAGCGGTCCTGAACGTTTCTATTCAAGTGCCGTCCTATTGAATGCATGGATGGACTTTCTGCGTATTCAGCAAGGCTCGCGTGCCGTAAGTGGTGAGGAATTGGTGGTGCTGGGGCGGTTTGCTGCCCATATGACTGCCCTACGGCAAATGTCCATTGCGCTGACCACTAAGCTCGCTGCAGGCGAGAGTCCATTGATCGAGGCGGCGCTCATGAAGGATTTGGGCACGGAGTTCGAACAGTCGATACCTGCGGTGCTGGAGGCCGTGTTGGGGTCAATAGCTCCGGAAGAGGTTGAGCCTCAGTTGCTGCGCGCACTGAATTATCTGAGCCTGATTGCGCCATCCTTCTCCCTGCGTGGGGGAACGCGAGAGATTCTGCGTGGCATGGTTGCTCGCGGTCTGGGCCTTCGCTGAGGAGTTGTTATGTTTGTTGAAGCATTACAGAGGATCTTGCAGGCTGAGGTGACTCCCGAATACGTGCGAAAGGTGGAAGCGGGGAGTGCGATGGGCAGGGGTTGGGATGTTTTAGAGGAAGCGGGTTATCTGGAGCTCTTGGTGCCGGAGGCGCAGGGCGGTGCGGGCCTGTCCCTGTCGGACTTGTACGGTATTTTCCATCTGCTGGGAGCACATGCGACACCACTGCCGTTGGCCGACACCATTATCGCGAGAGTGCTGACGGCCACGCCTGCCAGCCTGCCGAGTGGGCCTATCGCACTGGCATCTTCGTCAGTGGCATTGCCGGACGGCGGCGTGCGTTGTGCAAATGTGTCTTTTGGCGCCGTGGCTGGACATGTGCTTGCTCCGAGTGGGCTAGGGCTGGTTTTGCTGCCAGTGGCCTCTGCTTCTTGCTCGGCCGCTGGGTTGTGGGGTAGCCAACTGGCCTCGTTTGATTGGCCGGCAGATGTGTGCGTGCCTATCTCTGGCACTGGTGCGGAGCTAAGTGCTTTCGTCGCGACAAGTTACGCCGCCATGCTATGTGGTGCCATGGAGCAAGTATTCCGCCTGACGATGCAGTACTGCAACGACCGGGTGCAGTTTGGTAAACCCCTGGGCAAGTTTCAGGCAGTTCAGCATCAGTTGGCGGTCATGGCCGAGCATATTGTGGCCGCGAGCTTGGCGACGCAAGTGGCCTTCAGTGGGGATAGGTTGGTACCGGACATGATTTTGGCCGCTATCGCTAAAGGGCGAGCCAGTGAGGCGGCCCTGTTAGTGGCCAATACGGCACACGCACTGCATGGAGCCATCGGCATCACTGCCGAGTATGACTTGCAACTCTTTACGCGCCGTCTGCATGAATGGCGAATCACTCACGGCTCTGAGACGTACTGGTATCGGCGGGTGGGTGAGGGTGCACTTGGGCAGCAAGCATCGTTTTGCGAGTTCGTGCAGGCGATATAAGTTAGGGAGATGAGAGCTATATGGCAGGATCACTGAATGGGCTGCGCGTTCTGGACATGACTTCTGTTCTGATGGGGCCTTTTGCGACGCAGATACTTGCGGATCTGGGGGCTGATGTCATCAAGGTCGAGCCCCCGGAGGGCGATACGATCCGCCATCTGGGGCCGATGAGGAATCCAGGGATGAGCGCTGGCTTTCTGCACGTTAACCGCAACAAGCGCAGTGTTGTACTGGATGTGAAGGACGCTCAGGCTCACAAATCTCTGTTGGACATCGCGCGGACGTCTGACGTCTTTGTGAGCAACATTCGGCCGGCAGCGCTCGCTCGGCTGGGCTTGTCCCATGAAGACTTCGCCCGAGTAAATCCTTCCATCATCTATGTCACGTTGGTTGGCTATGGTCAGAAGGGTCCATATGCGTCCCGCGCGGCTTACGACGACATGATCCAGGCGGTATGCGCGATACCGAGCTTGATTGCGGAAGTGGGAGATGGGGTGCCGCACTATGTGCCGTTGGCCATCGTGGACAGAGTTGTGGGCCAGGCTGCGGCGACGGCTATTTTGGCGGCATACATCCACCGGCTGAAAACCGGGGAAGGGCAGGCGGTAGAGATCCCGATGTTTGAGACGATGGTGCCCTACGTTATGAGCGAGCACATGGCTGGGCATACCTATGAGCCTCCCGCAGGTGACATGGGCTACAAACGGCTGCTGTCACCATCGCGGAAGGCCTTTGCCACTGCCGACGGTCACGTCTGCACCGTTTTGTACGCCACCAAGCACTGGCGTTCCTTCTTTGAGTTGGTGGGGGCAGACGAAAAGTACCGCAATGACCCTAGGGTTGCAACCATCGAAGCTCGCACCAGCCACATCAACGAGCTTTACGGCGAGGTTGCTAGCTATCTGTGCACCAAGCCGAGCGCCTATTGGTTGGATGCGCTTGCGGATCAGGATATTCCCGTGATGCCTCTGCATACGCTGGAGACCTTGATGCACGACCCGCACCTGGAGGCTGTGGAATTTTTTAAGTATCGCAACCACCCGACCGAAGGTCCACTGATCGAGATGGCTGGTCTGGGTAACTGGTCGCGAACACCTCCGGTCATGGCGCGCCCGGTGCCGTTGCTTGGCGAACACACCGATGAGGTCCTCGAAGAGGTATCTGCATGTATGTCAGGCCGCATTGCGTCCTAGAGCCGGATTTGCGCAGGCGACGACCTTTGACGTCGAGCCATTACAACGACAGGAGACAATCATGAGTGCCATATACAAACTTATTGTGGTAGGTGCGGTCGCGGGTGCTGCCTTGTTAAGAGCTGACCTTGCGCTCTCGCAAGGCAATACTTATCCCGACAAACCCATTCGGATGCTGGTAGCGTTTCCGGCAGGTGGACCCACCGACGTGAATGCGCGGCTCTTTGCTCAGTACATGGGTGAGAGGCTGGGGCAACCGGTGGTGGTGGAAAACCGTCCCGGTGCAGGCGGGAACGTTGCTTCGACGATGGCGGCGAATGCGCCCAAGGATGGGTACACGCTGCTCTATAACACGTCATCCTTCCTGCTGGGCGCATTGGCCTACAAGTCAGCTACCCACAATCCGATGAAGGATTTTGTGCCAGTAGTGCGGACTGTGGGAGTTCCGCTAGTAATCGCGGTGCACCCTAAAGTGGCCGCGAAGAGCATCCAGGAGTTTGTTGTGCTGACTAAGAGCAAACCAGGCACGATGAACTATGCGTCCTCAGGTGCAGGGACGATTGACCACTTGGCCTTTGCGATGCTGGAGTCGCGTCTGGGTATGAAGCTGACACATGTTCCATACAAGGGCACAGCTCCTGCGCTCACAGACCTAGTGGGTGGCCAGACCGACACTTTTATGACTACGCTTAACACGGTGCTCCCTTTCCTGCAGAGTAAGCAACTGACGGCCTTGGCGGTGGGATCCAAAGTACGGACCTCTTTGCTGCCGACCATTCCCACTGTGGCGGAGGCCACAGGCATCCCTGATATCGAACTGACAGCATGGAACGGTATCGTGGCCCCTGTGGGGGTGCCCAAGGAAATTGTGAAACGGCTCAATACGGTCGTCAACGAGGCCATCAAAGATCCGGTATTCCTGAAGAAGCTTGAAGCCAGCGGCGCGGAGCCTTATGGAGGGAGTCCTGAGGACTATGGCCGGTTCCTAGCCAGTGAGCAGGTGAGCCTGGCCAAGTCCCTCCGCGAAGCTGGAATCGAGAAGCAATAAGGTCCAGGAGCAAGCTTGTGCATGGTCCGGCTTGCTTGATCCAGAGCAAGCACAGACCTGAGGTTTGTGGTGTTTTTACTAGTTTTGGTGCGCATGGTTTGTCTGTAAATTTATGTTTGTTATCCAGCAAGCAAATATTTAGAAAATTGCTCAGTTCGCGTCACTTGAGGGTTTCATGGTGAGCGCGCAGACCCGAAGGAGTCGAGTTGAAACGTAGAGATTTTTCCAAGAACTTGGCACTGACAACGTCGGCCATGGTTTTCCCATATTTGTCCCTGGCGCAGGGCAAGGCCATCCGGATCATCGTGCCGTTCAGTGCCGGTAGCGGTTCGGATGACGGCGCGCGCTTCTATGCAGATCAGCTTTCCAGGACCATCAAGCGGCCGGTGATTGTCGAAAACAAACCCGGCGCCAGTGGGTTGCTGGCGGTGAAGGAGGTCATTGGGCAGCCTGCAGATGGCAATACCATTTTGTTGGGCAGCAATTCCCTGATCTCGGTTAATCCGGTGATGGTGAAAAATCTTGGGTACGACCCTTTCAAACAGCTCCTGCCCTTGCATGGACTGGCCATTTCGTCGCCTGCGGTATTGACCGGCAATGAATCCGGAATTAACTCCTTTTCCGATCTGACGACCCGCTACAAAAATAGCCAGTCCCCCATTTCTATCGGAAATTATTCGGAAGGATATCGGCTAGTGGGCGAGTGGTTGTCCCAAGTACTGAATATCCAGTCAATTCCCGTACCGTACAAGGGCGGCGCGGCAATGGTCACAGACGTCATTGGAAATCGATTGGATATCGGGCTCAACGATATTACCGGTGTGGCTCCCTTGGAGAAATCAAAAAAAAATCAAGATCCTAGCCATCACTGGTAAGGATCGTGACCATCTTTTACCCCATATTCCAACGATGCGTGAACTGGGGTATATGGAAATGGAGTCCTATGTGTGGTCTGCTTTTTCGATGAAGATGGGAACGCCAAGATCCGTCATGGAGGATTTGGCAACGGCTATTTCTGAGTCGCAGAAGACCAAGGAAGCCAATGATTATCAGGGGGCGCGCGCAGGAAAGTTTTTGGACAAAAAACTGGAAGCTCTTGGATTATTTCAACGCGCTGAATACGAACGTTTCAGAAAAGTGGCAGAGAAGGCGAAAATAAATCCTGCGTGAAGCGTTGGCTGGATGAGAATTATTTCCCTGCCTGGATCATTTGTGAAAAATGAACTTTATTAATCGATTGTCTTGGCGGGATATCCTGTGTTTCGTGAATCTTCAAAGGATATAGTGATGGAGAGACGGATATTTAATACATCGCTGCTGGCTGGTGCGGGGAGTTTCCTGATACCGCAAGTGGTTGCCGCAGCCCCTAAAACGATCAGAATCATCGTTCCCTTCACGGCAGGAAGTGGATCGGATGAGGGGGCTCGCTTCTATGCCGAAAAATTGGGTGAGATACTTAATAGGAGTATTGTTGTAGAAAACAAGCCGGGCGCTAGTGGCTTGATTGCCGTGAAAACTGTCTTGGCTGAACCGGCGGACGGGAACACCGTTCTGCTGGCCAGCAACTCAGTGGTTGCGGTCAATCCGGCCGTCAATCCCAACCTGGGTTATGACCCGTTCAAGGAAATTGTGCCGGTGCACGGCATGGGAATTTCTTCGGTGGCCATGATTTCTGGAAAAGGCTCGGACATCAATGAGATAAAGGATATTCAGGAAAAATACAGAAAAATCAAAGCGCCGCTGGCTGTGGGTAATTATTCGGATGGATACCGCCTGATTTCCGAGTGGCTTTCCCAGGCATTGGGTGTCGAGGTGTCGCCGGTGAATTACAAGGGTGGGTCGCCTATGGTGACGGATATCATTGGCAACCGGCTGGAAATGGGGTTGAATGATATAGGTGGCATCTTGCAGATGTACCGGGGCGGTAAGTTGAATGTCTTGGCCACTACGGGGAACAAGCGCGACAAGGAGTTGCCCAAGGTCCCGACCATGATGGAGCTGGGATATAAAGATTTCGAAACATACGTCTGGACTTCCCTTTATATGAAAAAGGGAACGGACGCGGGCTGGATCAAGGAGTTTGCCGCTGCAGTGGCAAAATTTCAGGCTTCCGATGCAGGCAAGGCATATGAGGCATCACGCCCCGGAGAATTTTTGTCCATTTCCATGGATGAGATGGGAGAGTTCCAGCGCAAGGAATTCAACCGTTTCAAGTCCATCCTGGAGAAGTCTAGGAAAGTCTGAGTATGGTGAAGGCCCTGGCGCATTGAAAGCGGCAGGCAGGATGCCCTACTTGACCATCAAGTCATCAAGCAGATAATTGAGCGATTGGGCGGTCAAGGAGAAATCGACTTCCTCTTCATTAAGTGCATGCAAGGCCAGTCCTCGCATTGTGCCCATGATGATCGTGGCGATGTCTTTTTCCTGAATCTTGAACTCGATATGGCGCTGGGTCTTCTCAATTTCCAGATGCTTCAGGATGAATTCAATATTTTTCTGGTTGTGCTTCTGAATCAGGGTCTTGTGCCGGGTGCTGATGAGTGAAGCATCGGCCATCAGGATGATGAAGGCCTTGGAGGCCTTCCAGCCTTCGGCATCGCGTTCCAGATAGGTCGAAACCAGCGACTTGATGCTTTCCATGCCGGGCGCAGGCGGTTGCCGCCCCCTGAGTCGCTGGTTGAAGCGGCCAATGATGGCATGCAGAACTGCCTCGATCAGGTTTTCCTTGGAGCCGAAATGCTGGTGCGGCAGGCCGCGGCTGTAGCCGGCATGGACGCCGATTTCCGCCATGGTCAAATCCTTAACTCCACGGACCACGATCAGGTCAACGGCTGCATCGAGAATTTTTCGAATAGCTTCTTCTTTGCGTTGGATCTGTGTTTTCGAGGTTTTCAGTTCTGCAGACATTACGGATTCTTATTTTCGGGTCTGGAGGATGAAGTCCGCGGAGTAGCCCAGCTCGCCGAGTACTTCATCGGTCTGTTCGCCGATGTTGGGCGCATGGCGGGTAATTCTAGAGGGTGTTTTGCTGAAGAGGGCCGTAGGGCGAATGGCCACCACGTTGCCTTCTGTCGGGTGTTCCAGGACTTCGAACAATTGCACGCTTCTGAGGTGCTCGTGTTCGTGGATGTTGTCTATGCTGAAGATTTCCGTGACGGGAATGTCCAGCTTGCGGCACAGAGTCATCAATTCCTGGCTGGTGAAGTTGACGGTGACGGAGCGAAGATCGGCATACAGCTCTTGAATGCGCTTGTTGCGTTCATGTCGGTTCGTCAGGTCGTATTTGTCGAATAGATCCTGTCGGCCCAGGGCCGAGAAGAACGCTTTCCAGTGGTTTTCCGTATAAGGCAGCAGCGCCAGATAGCCGTCCTTGGTGGGAGTCGGCTTGCGGCCTCCCTTGAGTAGGCGAGAGTAGCCGGCGGGTCCGATAGAAGGCTGAAAACCATTCCCTCCCATGTGCTCGGTCATGGTGAAGGCGACCATGGTCTCGAACATGGGCACCTCCACGTATTGGCCTTCGCCGGAGCGGATCTTGTGCACCAGTGCACCCATTACGGCGTTGGCCGTCGCAAGGCCTGCGACCTTGTCGGCCAATAGTGTGGGAGGGTACTCGGGCTTGCCCGTTTCGTGGCCGACAAGGCTGGCCAGCCCGCAAGCGCCTTGGATCACATCATCGAAGGCGGGCTGGCCCGAATATGTGCCATCGTCGCCAAAGCCGGTCGCCGCGCAATACACGATGCTGGGGTTGATCCGGGCCACATCTTCATAACCCAGACCGAGCTTGTTGATCGCTTTGGTTCGCATGTTGTGGACCAGTACATCTGCTGACTGAATCAAGGCCTTGGCGGCCTCCAGACCTTCGGAGGTCTTAAGGTTGAGCGCCACGGACCGCTTGTTGCGATTGAGGTTCATGAAGGTGGAGCTCATGCTGCGGTTGCGCGACAGCCCGTTGGCGCGCATCAGGTCTCCTTCTACCGCTTCAAGCTTGATGACGTCTGCGCCGTAGTCGGCCAGTACCTGTGTGGCCATCGGCCCCAGCACCACGGAGGTGAGGTCGATGACGCGAATGCCCTTGAGAGGTCCCATGCTTGCTCCTTGAATGTGTTGGCTCACGTTTCTACTGAGTTGACAGTCGATGTTGTGAATATATATATTTGTTTGACGGCAAACAAGTTGGGAGAAACATGGACGGACTGCACATCGAACTGGGTGAGCTGCCACCGGAATGCGAGACATTGAGGCAAGAGGTTCGCGCCTTCATTGCCGAGCATATGGCTGCTTATTCCAAGGAGCAGCGTGCCCATAACTGGACGGGACGCGATTCCGGAATGACCCGGAAAATGGCCCAGCAGGGCTGGCTGGGTATGACCTGGCCCCGCAAGTACGGCGGGGCTGAGCGCTCCATGCTGGAGCGCTACGTGATGCTGGAGGAGATGCTGGCGGTAGGGGCACCCATGGGGGCGCACTGGTCGGCAGACCGGCAGATGGGGCCCTTGCTGATGCGCTACGCGGCCGAGACGCTGGCGCCGAGGATCGTTCCCAGGATCGTCAGCGGCGAATGCGCGTTCTGCATCGGCATGAGTGAGCCCGACTCGGGCTCCGATTTGGCCTCGATCCGTACCAGGGCCGTCAAGGTGGAGGGCGGTTGGAAGATCAACGGCACCAAGGTCTGGACCTCTGGCGCCCACCATGCGCAGTACATGGTGGCGCTGGTCCGCACGCGGGACAAGACCGAGGACCGACATGCCGGCATGACCCAGTTCCTTGTGGAGATGGATCGCCCGGGGCTGAAGGTCAATCCCATCTACTCGCAACTGGGCACCCATATCTTCAACGAGGTGGTGCTGGACGATGTCTTCGTGCCCGACGAGAACCTCATAGGCACGGAGGGCGAGGGCTGGAAGCAGGTGACCAGCGAACTGAAGTTCGAGCGCTCCGGGCCGGAGCGCTTTCTGAGCAGCACGCAGCTTCTGATTGAAATGATCGATGCGGCTGACCCGCAGTCCACCGATCAAACGGTGGCCATCGGCAAGTTGATCGCCAAGTACGCAGCCCTGCGCCAGATGTCACAAGGCATTGCGCTGATGATGTCCAGGGGAGAAGACCCGGCCCTGGCCGCCTCGGTGGTCAAGGATCAGGGTGCTCTGATGGAGCAGTCCATTCCCAACATCGCCCACGACAAATTCGGAGAACACATTGGCACGGGGTCGAACCTGGAGAAGGTCATGAACTTCCTGCTGATGGCATCTCCCTCGTTCTCGTTGAGAGGCGGTACCCGGGAGATCTTGCGTGGAATCATTGCCAGGGGAATGGGACTGAGATGAGTAACGAATTTATCGCCGATGCAGCCAAGAGGCTGTTTGCCAATGAAGTCGACAAAGGCTTGATTGAAAAAGTGGAAGCGGGCGACTTCCCGAAAGAACTGTGGCTCCAGGTCGTAGCCTCGGGCTTCACGTCCTTGTTCAGCAAGGAAGAAATGGGCGGCATCGAAGCCACCTGGGAAGATGCCTACCCGGTGCTCCACAACCTTGGTTACTACCAGGCGCCTGTGCCGGTGGCCGAGACCGCCATCGCCCATCTGCTCCTGTCGGCCGGGAATGTCGGCCTTACCACGGACCGGCCCATGGCCATCGCTTCATACGACCAGGCGCAGCAGTCTCTGGTCCTGGACGCCGATGCCGCGACGCTCACCGGAGTACTGTGCAATGTGAAATGGGTGCGCCACGCCGGCTTCGTCGTCATTGGCATCAATGCCGGGCAACTGGTCGTGGTCGATCTGTCAGCGGCCGGCGTGTGCGTGGAGCAGGGCACGGATACCTCCAAGATGGCGGCCGACCGGCTGGTTCTGTCTAAGGCCCCCGTACATACGCTGTTCACGAATCCCTTTACCAATCTGGCCGATCCGGTGAAGGTGCTGGGCGCGGGAGCCCGCGCCGCCATGATGGTGGGGGCTTTGGAGTTCGCCCTGGACCAATCGGTGCAATACGCCAAGGACCGCGTGCAGTTCGGCAAGCCAATTGGCAAGAACCAAGCCATCCAGCAGCAACTGGCCCTGATGGCCGGAGAGGTCGCCGTGGCCCGCGCCAGCGCGGTCATGGCCTGCAAGGACATGCCCCATGTCAACCGCCTGGTGGCACCCAGCGCAGAATTCAGCGTGGCTGCAGCCAAGGTCTGCGCGGGCGAAGCCGTGACCAACGGTACCTCTATTGCGCATCAGGTGCATGGGGCCATCGGCTTCACCTATGAGCATACGCTGAACTTCGCCACGCGCCGCCTCTGGGCCTGGCGGGGGGATTTCGGCAATGCTGCGTTCTGGGCGGGCCTGTTGGGCCAGGCCTTTGCCAAGCAGCCGGGGGAGGGCTTCTGGCACTCCTTGACAGAGCGTGTCATACCTGCCTGAGGACTCCATGACTGAAGCTATTTTGAATATTTCCGTCGACGGCTCCGTCGGGGTGGTGGAGATCAACAAGCCGCCGCACAATTTTTTCGATGTTGAGTTGATTGCAGCTATTGCTGATGCCTGGGAGGACTTTGAACTCAATCCTAGGGTGCGCGCCATCGTGCTGTGTTCCAGCGGCAAGTCGTTTTGCGCCGGGGCTGATTTCTCGAAGCGGGAAAACGTCACAAAGGAGCGCAGCCCACGCCAGCTCAATCCTATCTACCAGGAAGCGATCCGGATGTTTGCCTGCACTAAGCCGGTGGTGGCGGCGATTGAAGGGCCCGCGATTGGCGGTGGCTTGGGCATGGCTCTGACTGCCGACTTTCGCATCGCCTGCGAGCAGGCCCGTTTTTCCGCCAACTTCAACCGCCTTGGCTTTCACCCCGGCTTTGCGCTGTCGTACACGCTGCCGCAGCTGATAGGCCAACAGAAGGCGGCATGGATGTTCTACACAGGTGCGCGCATCGACGGCCTGAAGGCCCTGGAACTGGGGCTGGTCGATGCGCTCGTGGCGTCAGACCAGGTACGCGCCACGGCCATGCAATGGGCGCGTGAGATTGCCGTTTCCTCACCGCGAGCCGTGCAGACCACGAGGGCCACTTTGCTGGGTGGCCGGCTGGAGCGAATACGCCAAGCCGTGGCTCGCGAGAGCGAGGTGCAGGCCGGTCAGATGACATCGCAAGACCTACAGGAAGGCGTGGCTGCGGCACGGGACCGGCGCGATCCGGTCTTCAAAGACTGAGGCTTTCCAGAACCCGAAAACAGAGGCCTGCGCGGCACGGGCGTTGCAGTGAATGCCCATGCCGCAGCGGCTCCAAGGTGGAGACAAGACGATGAGCCATATCTTCAAGAACAGCACCTCCAGGGCGGCCGTTTCTGCGCTTTGCGCATTTTCCGTGCTGGTCGCTTCGGCAGGCGTAGCCAGCGCGGGTGAAGCCTGGCCTGCCAGGCCCATACGCATGATCGTGGGGTTCGCGCCGGGCGGCCCCACGGACTCGGCCGCCAGATTCGTGGCCGAGGGAGTCGGCAAGAAGCTGGGCACCTCGGTTGTGATCGAGAACAAGCCCGGTGCCAACGGCCAAAATGCCATTAGCGAGCTCAAGCGGGCCAAGCCCGATGGCTACACCCTGCTGTTCATCACCAGCGGCAGCCTAAGCGTGGCGCCGGCGCGCTACAGGAATCTTCCCTACAACGTGGAGAAGGACTTCGAATACATCGGCGCCGTTGCCTCCTATCCGTCCATCTTGGTCACCAACAAGGGTTCCTCGTTCAACACGCTCCCTGAGCTGATCAGCCAGTCCCGGCAGGCCAAGGATGGGCTGAGTGCAGGTACGGTCAGCAATACCCAGGAGCTGACGCTTGCGCTGTTCAAGAAGAAACTGGGAGTGGTTGCGACAGGCGTTCCGTATCGGGGCGATGCGCACGCCATCAATGACATTGGCGGAGGCTCTCTGGACTTTGCCTTCATTTCTCCCAGCGTGGCGGTGCCGATGATCGAGTCGGGGCGCATCAAAGCCATTGGCGTGACGGGTGTGCTCACCGGCGCATATGCCAATAAGCTCCAGAAGATTGACGGCCTGGATGTCAAGGCTTGGAGCGGGATCGTGGCGCTGACGGGAACCGATGCCGCCGTGAGCCGGAAGCTGGGAGATGCCATGGAGGCGGTGCTGAAAAGCAGCGAGTTCAAGCAATCGCTGGAAGCCTCGGGTCAGAGCGTGCTGCCCTTGAAGAATCAGGCTTTTCGCCAATTCGTGGTCGAGGAAAAGGGGATGTGGGAGAAAACAGCTGCCGAGGCTGGCCTGGAAAAGCTGTGAGCTTGCGTTCACTGAATGGCCCTCTGAGAAGCTCCGGACAACGGCTTAGCCCTTGAGGTTCGGAGCTACAAAGTAAGAAACGATGCGCTCCAATAGATCCTATTCTCCTCCTTAATCATTAATCCCCCATGGCGCTCATATTTGCCTGAAGAAAAACCACTGGCTGTGCTACCAGCAGGCCATCACTGTCAGAGTCAGGTTGCACTGTAAATTGCCTCAGGTTTGAATTGATCCTAGGGAGTTGGACGGTTACGCTGCCACCGAGCAGGCGGTGTTTCTCAGCGGGTATCCCGCCGGGCTCGGTCCTTGCAATCTGAGCTAGATGCTCTCGGTAGCGAATGTAATCATGCACGCTCGTGGCGATGTGTATGCGCCGGCGAATCCAGCGTTAGTAAGCAAAGTGGCATTCAAGCCGGCGATGATGGAGTCGATGTAGCAAGTCAAAGGCAACACGAATGTCAAGAGAGGAGGGCGTCAGCACGCAAACGGTCGTCGAACAGTGCAGCAGCTTCGAGATCGGCGACGATTTGCGGCGGAAAAACCTGTAGCCCGGGCTAGCTAGAAAGGCCCGACCATTGGCGTCAATATCAACACAGGCTGCAAGGAAGCAAGTACGCTGTCAATGCCGTGAATGCATTTATACCTGCCTTAATCCCGCCGTGTTGATATCGAATGGATAGCTACTTCTAATGGTTGCCAGTCGGGTCTGTAGCGAACACATCCGCATGAAAGTCTTGTGCTAGCAGGCCCATATTGGAGGCTGCTGTGCGCACAGATTGAACGAGGGCTGGTGAGCCACAGCAGTGGACAACATGATCGTGTAGGTTGTCAAAGTGCATGCGTAGCGCGTCATCCACCCGACCGGCGTGAGCATCCGCAGGCACGTTGCTTAGGTCAGTGATGGCTGCAATGTAGCGAAACTGCGGCCAAGCTTTGCGCCACTTGTCGATGGCGCTAGGAAGATACAGGCCAGAGGGGTTGCGAGCACCCCAAATCAGCGTGATGTCGCGCTGTACCTTGCGTTTGGCCAGGTCATCCAGAACGGACTTGATGGGTGCAAATCCGGTGCCTCCTGCAACGCAAACTAGGGGTCTGCTGTCGTCAGGCTTCAACGCGATGCTGCCGAATGGCAGTTCGATATCTAATGTGTCACCAGACTTCAACTGCTGAACGATAGTGCTGAAGCGACCACCCGGTACATGCCTGATATGCAATGTGATGCCATCGCTCTCATGGGGTGGGTTGGCCATAGAGTAGCTGCGGCTTTCCCCGTCGTCGAGGTGAATCAGCAGGTATTGGCCGGCTTCAAATTTGGCGCGCTTGCCCACAGGCAGGCGCAGGCGCAGTAGCGAGACATCGGGTGCCGCCAGTGTATTGCTGTACACCTTGGCCGTAAAACGTTTGCGGGCTTCCGGGTCGAGACGGCGAAAGGAGCTCGGCTGGATACGTATATCGCTGGCGGCGGTGCAGCCGCACAGCAATACCTGCTCCGAGGTGCAGAGTTCGCTGCGCACGGCCATGCCATTGAAGGAAGTAATATTTCCGTCGAGCAGCGTACTCGCACAGTTGCCACAGCTACCTTTGCGGCAGGAATAGGGCAGCTCGATGCCGGCCTGCAGGGCTGCATCCAGTACGGATTGCCCAGGCGCGCAGGGGAACGCGATATCAGAGTCGTGGATATGGATCTGGTGGTTCATAGAGAGTCCTCAGACCGGTTGGGCTCCGAGTAGGGCGATTGTGCGTAGGAGGGCCGTGGCGTCAGCCACGCCACGGCCGGCAATGTCCATGGCGCTGCCATGGCCCACGCTGGAAAGCACCACCCTGCCGCCGATGGAGAGCGCACTGGCTCCGTTAGGAGCCAGCAGCTTGATGGGAATGTGCCCTTGGTCATGCAGCATGGCCACATACAAGTCGTGCTTGCGCTGTGCCAGAACCATGTCTGCTCCCATGGGGCCGTCTACCGTCAGGCCGCGCTTGCGCAGTGTCTCGACGGCAGGAACGGTGATCTGCGAGTCCTCCAGGCCGAACAACTGTCCTTCGGATGCATGAGGGTTGATCCCGAATACAGCGACTTGCGGTTTAGGCACCCCGAGTAGGGTGCATGTCTGCACGGCGGCATCCACCGCGTTGATAACCAACTGAGGTGAGAGCCGCTCTAGTGCGCTACGCACGCTCTCATGCAAGGTGACATGCACGATGCGCAGTCCAGCCCCTACCAGCATCAGGAATACCTCGTCTTCGTTCATGCCAAGAACATTGGCGAGCAAAGATGGGTAGCCGCTGAACGCTATGCCTGCACGGTGAATGGCCGTCTCATGGTGGGGGCAGGCAATGACGGCATCGACCTCGCCGCTTTCGCACGCCCGGATGGCTGCTGTTGCGGATTGCACCGTGGATAGGCCTGCCTGCGGGGTGATCTCTCCGCATTGCACTGGTTGTGCAAGCGAGCCGGCTTCCTCATGAATGAGGTCTTGAAGAAGGGACTCCATTTGGCAGATCTGCGCTGCTTGTTCAAGAGCGCTCCACGGTCCATAGACCTTGATCAGGGATCTTTCGGTGGCAGACAACTGCTGAAGAGCTTTCAGTGCGATTTCTGGGCCAATGCCGTGGGGATCGCCGATGGCCAAAGCCAATCTACGGTGCACTATTGTCATAGCGGCAATGCCATCAGCGTGTCCGTCACCGTGCTGTCGCAAACCGCGACGCGCTCTTGCAGACGTAACTTTCCATCGATCGTGGTGAATTTGTCGTGGTACTCACCGCTGGCAAAGACCTCTGTTTCCCCGGTATGCATGATGCGCAGCACCAGGAATGGCGTGGAAGCACTGGCCTGTGTTGCATCGGCTGACTGGATCGAAGGCAGGCCCAGGATATGGCGATAGCGGTGGCGCTCGTAGATATTGGCTTCGCGCAGCGCAGAAATTCGGTCGGTGAGCATGTCCTGCGAATCCGCCCAGACAATGCCAGCAGCAAGTCCTTCAGCATGGTTGTCGACATTGGTGACGCGATAATGGCAATCCTTCGTGAAGAAGGTTGGCCATTGCTCCATAACGTCACTGTCTATGGTCTTCGCGTAAGCGGCATTGAAGGCCGCGATTTGAATTTCATGGATCATGCTTGCATCTCCTGTCCCATATGCTTGCGGTAGGCCTTCCAAAAGCCGCGTACCGAGGTTTCTGTGGCGCGGCCCTCGCTAGAGCCTTCGTGGTCTCCGCCCATCTCGATGACCGCATCAAGGTTGGCAGCGCCTGCGATGCCACGCTGCACGAATCCACCGACAGCTCCGTCCTCCATGGAAATAAATCCTGCAGGGCCGATGAGGTTGGCCTGTTTGAGTCTGACCTTGCGCTGCTCTGCACTGTCATCTGCATAGCCAAGATAGGTCCAGTTGAGTTCCGAGCTGGAGATGCTCTTGGGCAACAACTGACGCACGGCGATGCTGTTCTGAATCTGCTGCAGCACAAAGCCAGGGAACACAGAAAGGATCTGCAGGGTCACGCCGTCCTCGAACTCCTCGAAGCCCTCTAGAAGGCTGGGATCTTTGAGCCGGTAACGCTCGTTGTCGGAGCGGATGGCCTGGTCCTTGTACGAGTCGTCTTTGGCGCTACGATCAATCATGGAATAGCTCACATGGTGGCCACCCGACTCGTCGACGATGACTCCGCCTTTTTGTGAGAGGCGATTCAGCTCGAAGGTGGTGAAGAACATATGCAGGAGGCTGGCGTGATAGCTGTCCTTCACGTTCTCGAAGTAGAGCTTCCAGTTGTTAGGCAGCTTTTGCGTGAAGCGACCGATGACTTCTACGGGCTTGTGCAGCACGCGCTCTATGCGCTCGCAAATCTCAGGGCCAAGGTAATCCTCAATGCTGGGTACGTCCTCGGAAAAACTGCCAAAGACCAAACCGCAAAAGACAGCCACGCGGAGCTTGCGCGGGCCATGCTCTTCTTTGCAGAATGAGGCCGGCATGCCACCCTGGCCCTTGACACCTTTCTCGAAGGCAACGCCGGTCAGATCTCCCTGTCGGTTGTAGCTCCAGGCGTGATAGACGCACTGGAAACTATCCGTACGTCCCGATTTCTCCAGAGCGATGAGAGCGCCGCGATGCGCGCAGCGGTTCTCGAAGGCGTAGATTTCCTGGTCGGCATCCCGTACGACAACTATCGGTGTTTCACCGGCAAAGGTAGTACGGAAATCACCAGCCTCGGGGATTTCAGATTCCAGGCACAGGTAGTTCCAGACCTCGCCGCGATAGATGCGCTGCTGTTCTTGATCAGCATTGGCTGTGTCAGTGTAGATACCGAAAGGCACGCGTGTATTAGTGGCCCCATGCCACTGGATGATGGATTCTTGCATGTTGGTTCCTGGGATTAGAGCTTGACGTTGGCGGCCTTCAGCACCTTCTTCCACTTCTCGGTTTCCTGACGGATGAACTGAGCAGTCTTGGTGGGATCCCAGCCGCAGGGCATGGCGCCCTGTTCCTGAAAGTGCTTGCGGATGTCGTTCGATGACAGAGCCAGGGCCATCTGCTTCTGAAGCTTCTGAGCGATTTCTGAGCTCGTGCCTGGGGGCGCGACGACAGAAAAGAACGTCACTGCTTGCATGGCTGGCCATTGCTGCTCCGCGAAGGTGGGGACCTGGGGCAATATTTGAGAGCGCTGCTCGTCGGCAATGGCCAGAATGCGCACCTTGCCGGCTTGGTGGTAAGTTGCCGATGAGCTGATGTTGTCGAAAAACACATCCACATTGCCGCCGATCAGGTCGATCAGTGCCGGGGCTGTCCCCTTGTAGGGAATGACGGTTAACTCAACACCAGTCAGCTGCATGAACATGGCTGCAGTCAGGTGGGATGTAGAGCCGTCGCCTTGCGTCGCCACAGTCACTTTTTTGGGGTTGGCTTTGGCGTATGCAATGAACTCGCCAAGTGACTTAGTCGGTAACTTGGGGTTGATGGCCAAGACGTTGGGCACTGTGGCCAAAATCGTTACTGGCACCCAGCGAGTAGGGTCGAAGCTAAGCTTTTGATAGAGGTTGTGGTTGATGGCGATGGGCCCCGGAGGGGAGGCCAGCACTGTCATTCCGTCCGGTTGTGCCCGGAACACTAGATCGGCACCGATGTTTCCGCCGGCCCCGGGCTTGTTTTCAATGATCACGCCACCTGCGTAGTCCGCGCGGATTTTTTCGGCTACTAGGCGCGGCAGTACATCGGCGGTACCTCCGGCTGAGAAAGGCACGACAATCTTGAGAGGTTGATTTGACTGAGCCAGGCTACCTGTTGCAGCGACCGCAGCGGCAATGCCGATCAATGCTTCGCGTCTGCGAATGGATGCGTTGCGCATCTTGTCTCCTTCTTGTGTGGGGAACTGCAGTATGGGGATGTCGTACTTTGTGTTAAACCTGTTTTTGCGCTATGCGCAAAAATGTTGAAAACACCTTGATTTGATCGCTATGCAGGACAAGAACTTTGTGGAATCGCTGCGCAAGGGATTGGGCGTACTGACTTGCTTTGACCGTCGGCATACCCGGCTCACGCTGTCGGAGGTGGCCAGGCTCACGCAGTCCACGCCAGCATCAGCCAGACGTTCGCTCAGCACACTGGTACAGCTCGGCTATTTAGAGAGTGACGGAAAGCTGTTTTGGATGCAGCCCAAGTCACTGCTGATCGCCTATTCATTTCTGTCATCGCGCCCCATGCCTGCGTTGGCTCAGCCTTTACTGGATGCACTGTCGGAGCGCACCAGAGAATCCGCTTCGCTTGGTACTTTGTTGAAGGACGATGCCATCATCATTGGGCGTTCGACCGCTCGGCGCAGCTTGAGCACGGGTCTAGGAATAGGATCTAGGTTGCCGGTGTACTGCTCTGCGATTGGTCGGACGCTGCTGTCAGGACTGCCTCAACATGAGGCGCGTGCAAGGCTAGAGATGATCGAGCGGGTGGCTCTGACCCCTCAGACGGTGACTGACTTGGAGGAGCTGCTAGGTCTGCTTGAAACTTGCCGGCAATCAGGGTGGTCATGCAGCGACGGAGAGCTGGAGCTGGGGGTGCGCTCTATGGCAGCGCCGGTGCGCGACCCTCAAGGCAACACTATTGCTGCCATGAGCATTGCAGTTAGGGCCGAGAGACTCAGTATGAGCGAGTTCAAAGAGACTTTTTTGATGCCGTTGAAGCGCGCTCGCAATGAATTGGAAAAAAAACTATATCCGTCCTGTTGATTTACACGCAAAGCTGACCCGCTGAGATGAATCACCGGCACTACTGAATTCCAGATTCCTGCTGGCTGCAAAGTTGGTTCGCTCGATGTCCCGCAAAGGGTGCTCGCCAGACAATGCTGCATGTGAAGGCTTCTTCGGAAGGCTGAAAATGGAGCTGTTTTATCCCGGCAATTGGCAATCAACGACGATTGGGCAGTTCATCGAAGCTGTCGATACTTGCATTCGTTGGTACAACGAAAAAACGTATCGTGGTATCTCTGGGACGTTTAAGCCCTGTGGAATATGGAAGGACTGCGAGCGGCTGCTCAATGCTAGCTTGCAGTTTGTCCATTTGGCCTTCTGGGTTCTATTGCTCAAAAGACTTTGAACAGACTCTTAGTGTTGTGCGCTCTGACCTCAAGGTTTCCTCGAATAGCAGACTTGGCGCCGTTGCTACCCGTCTCTAGGAGATAAAAGATAGGCGTCATACATACATCCAAGAGCGTCCGATCGACTCCAACAGCTAGGCGGTCTCAAACCCTCAACTAAATTTGCAGCACCTAGAGCGTGGTCTTCGCAGATCCCTCTTGAAAAAAGAGATCGGCAAAGATTTCCGAAACGGCAACACCGTCCAGTATGAGACTGGACATCATGGCTCCAGGCTCTTGAATCCCAGTGCCGCTGAAAGCTGGGCCGCCTCCTCCCTGAGGAGCACAGCATAGCCCCGAACAACCTCTTCGCTGAGTCTTGCGCTAGGGCCAAACAACCCAAGTGATCCCACCACACGACCGCTACTGTCGAAAAATGGTGCGGCAATGGCGACGGCTCCCTGAATCAGCTCATCACGGCTTGTTGCATAGCCTTCGATGCGAATTTGCCTCAGTTGCTCCGTGCACCGCTTGGTTTCTTCGGTACTTTCCGCTCCGTAGACAGAAAGATCCTGCTTGTCCACGTTCAGCCAGGCGAGAATGGACCGTCCACTGGCCCCCCGCACCAGATTCTCACGGTAGCCCACGCCGCGCTTGAAACTCAGGGGCTGTGTACTGGGGAGTTCGGCAACACATGTCCTGGAGACACCTTCCTGCACATGCAGGGAAACGGTCTCACGGGTTTTCTCCCACAGGCGGCGCATCATGGGTTGGGCAACGGTTTCGTAGCTCATGCCTGCGGACCAGGCATGGGCCATCTGGGCGACTGCAGGGCCGAGCCGGAATCGCTGGGGTTCGCCCTCGGAAACGAGAAACCCCTTAGTGTTGAGCGTATCGAGCAAGCGATAGAGGGTCGGCCGGCTCAGGTCGACCCGCTTTAGTAGTTCGGCCACCAGCAATCCATCGTCCCCAGGCCTGAAAGCAAGAAGCACGTCAAGGGCCCTCTGGACCGCGCGCACCCCGCCTTCGGATTTTTCGGATTCGGCTATGTCAACGGTTTTCTGATTCATGCCGATACTCTACCTGCAATTGTCCATCTGATGGACAGGAAACATGGAAGAGAAAAAGGCTGGCGTCATTCCCTGGACACTGCCACCCCTTCCTGCCATCCGCACACTGTTCCCATGCCGCTCAGCAATCCAGGACCAGGTTGCCTGAACGGCATCCAGAGACGCAGATCATCATGCTCTTGTTCGCGGCCCGCTCCTGCTCGCTCAGTATCTGGTCGCGGTGATCCACATCACCGGAAATGACCCGGACCTCGCAGGCCCCGCATACACCTTCACGGCAGCTGTACTCGGGGTTCATGCCCGCGTTGATCAAGGTATCCAGCAAAGAAGTCCCTGCAGCCACCTGCACGGTCCTGCCGGTCCTGCGCAATTCGACGGCATAGCCGACTTCCGGCGTCCGGGGGGCTGCCAGCGGCGCGGCAGCAAAGCGCTCCAGGTGTACATGCGCCAGCCCCAGTTTCCCGCAACTGTCTTCATACGAATCCAGAAAGGCCAGGGGCCCACAGGCATAGAAGTGCGCGCCTTCGGCATGTCCCTGGAGAAGGTTGTGCAGATCGGCACGCACACCTTTTTCTTCCTTGAAGTGCCAGTCGACAGTCACCCTGCCGCCGACCTGAGCTGCAATGGCCTCGATCTCCGGCACAAAGGCGGCGCTCGCGCGGCTGGATGCGCAATAGATGAGGTGCGCCGTCCTGCCCAGGGCATCCAGCCTCCTGAGCATGGCAAGAACAGGCGTGATGCCGATCCCTCCGGCTACCAGCACGCTATGGGGGGCAGTCTCGACCAGGGGGAAATGATTGCGCGGCCCGCCAATCTGGATGACGTCCCCGACCCTCAGCCTTTGATGGACAAAGCGTGAACCGCCACGGCTGGCTGGGTCCAGGGAAACCGCCACCACATAGCGATGACTTTCCCCCGGATTGATCAGCGAATAGCTTCGGATCAACCCATCGGCCAGGTGCAGGTCGATATGGGCACCCGCCTGCACGGGCTGGGCAAACTCCTCTGCCACAACAAGCGGCCGCAGCTCCACGCTGAGGGTGCCTGCCGCTTCGTAGCGCATCTGGTGGACGCGCGCCTGAAGATATGTAGAGGCCATGGCGTTACATGATGTGCAGGCCACCATCGACCATCAGGGTGGTCCCGGTGATGAAAGACGCTTCGCGGGAAGCCAGCCAGAAGATGGGCCAGGCGATTTCCTCCGGCGACGCCCAGCGCCCTATGAGCGATGTGTCCTTGCGTTCCGTCCTGAGCTGCTCCACGCTCTTGCCCGCGTTGCGTGCCCTGCCGACGTGGAAGTCGGTCAACGTGGAGCCCGGGCACACCGCATTGGCGCGCACGCCGTGAGCGGCTTCCTCGAATGCCAGGCTACGGGTATAGGCCAGTTGCGCCGCCTTGGTCGCGTCATACAGGGCCATGCCCTTGCGACCCGTGACCGCGTAGCAGGAGGACACGTTGACGATGCTGCCTGTTCCCGACTGCCTCAGTGCAGGAAGCGCAGCCCTGCAGTAGTTGGACATGCCCACCAGATTGACGCCGACCATGGCCTGCCATTCGGCAGCAGTGGCATCGGCTGCGGCACTGTAGTTGCGCATGGCTGCGTTGTTCACCAGGGTATCGAGACCGCCCCACTGTTGCACGCACTGCCCTACGGCTGCCGCTGCAGCCGATTCGTCCGACACATCGGCCATGACGCATGCCAGCCGGGCTCCCGGCACGGCCTGCAAAATGGCTTCACGCGTGCGTTCCAGAGCCTCAGCGTTTGCGTCCACCATCAGCACTGCAGCCCCTTCCTTGCAGAAGAGATGGGAGGCGGCGGCGCCTATGCCCGCACCGGCGCCGGTAATCAAGGCGGTGCGTCCCGCCATTCTGGATTCGCTCATTGTTCAATCCGCCTTTGCATTCGTTGCCTTGATGACCTTGCCCCAGCGCCCGATTTCGGTTGCTATCCAGTCATTGAATTGCTTGGGAGTGCTAGCAATGGTCTCAAACTCCATCTCATCCAGATGCTTGCGTACGTCCGGTGAGTTGAGAATACGCACCATGGCTTGGTGGTAGGTGTTAATGACGGCAGGCGGTGTTCCGGCAGGCGCCAATAGACCGATCCAGGACGTGGCCTCAAAGTCCTTGAGACCAGATTCCGCCAGTGTGGGAATCGTGGGTGTACTGGGGAAACGCTTAGCTCCCGTGGAGGCCAACAGCTTCAACCGACCTTCCTTGACGAATCCCTGCACATTGCCCGGAACAAAGAAACCGCTTTGAACATTGCCAGCGATCAGATCTGTCACCGCAGGCCCAGCCCCTTTGTAAGGAACATGAGTCATCTGGAAGCCAGCAGCCGATTTCATCATCTCCATGGTGAGGTGCGAAGCGCTGCCCATGGCCACCGAGCCATAAGAGTACTTGCTGGGGTTCGCCTTGGCCTTGGCGATGAAGTCCTTCACGTCCTTGAATCCGGCCTTGGGGTTGACCACCAGGTATTGGGGCGACTTCACCGCCAGCGTGATGGGAGCCAGGTCCTTGAGTGGGTCATAGGGCATCTTGTCGAACAGGGTGACATTGATTGCCAGAGGCCCGTTGTAGCCAATCAGCAAGGTATGGCCGTCCGGCACGGAGCGGCTGACTTCGTAGGCGCCGATGTTCCCGCCTGCACCAGGCTTGTTCTCAACCACGAAGGGCTGGCCCAGCGCCTCCTGCAGCTTGGGCGCAATCAGGCGCGCCAACACATCATTCGTGCTGCCTGTAATGGGCACCACGATGCGCACTGGCTTGGTGGGGCGCCATTCGGGCGCAGCGGCAGCCTGACCCCAGGCCGCAGTTGCCGCGCAGGCTCCTGCGACCAGGGCAGCCTTGAGTGTCATAGGGAATTTCATGTTTTTTTGTCTCCGTCATTTCTTGTCTTGGTGTTTCTCGTTCAGAGGCTGAAGACTGGCTTCTTCGTCGCATCCGCCAGTTCCTCGCGGGCCCAGGCCACGGGGTCCTGGTCGCGGGGCAGCAGCACGCCTGCAGGGCGCACGTGCTGCTCGCTTGCGTCAAGGGCGGGAGGTGTCTCACCCTGCTCGAGGCCCAAGGCCGCTTCATTGAGCATGCGGCGAGCCATCACAATGGCCTTGTCCGTAGGCAGCAGTCTCTCTGCGGCATGGTCCTGGATGGGACCCATGCTTTCCTGCAGCGAATAGTCCTGCGCGGAGAAACCGAAAATTCCGCTGTAGGAACGCTCCTCGCGCTGTGCAACCCGGTCCATGCCATAGTCATTGTTGCGATTGGCCTTGGGGATGAAGCTGCCGGGCTCTTCGTACTCCACATGTATGCCTTTGCCTTCCTCCATGGACTGCCGCTCTTCCTTAGTGAGCGGCTGGTCCGGCTGCCAGTTGATGCTCCAAGCCCAGCAGTTGTGGTCGTCGATAGGCACCCACACATGACCGCCCAGTGCATGGTTGCCGAACGGTGCAATGAGCGTGAACCAGGGGAACAGCCACTGCGTGATGCGCCAGTAGTAAGAGTCAGGCTCACCATTGCGACGGCCGAATAGGCTCAGACCAAAAGGCGTCTGTTCGATCTCGAACTTCACATTGCCGTCGGCCTTGATGTAGTCCAGCGCCTTGACGCCCTGGTGCATGGGATCCGTATCCACCTCGAAGCGGTGCACATATGACACATGGGCAGTGTCTATACCGCCTTCCATGGCCTGCAGCCAGTTACTGTATTGCAGGCGTTTGGAGACAAATACATGCTCCGGCGGCAGGGTACACCACTCCAACTCTGGAGGAGATGGTTTGTGCTCCTCGGGGCCCATGTAGGTCCAGACGATGCCCCCGCGCTCCACGCACGGATAGCCCTTGATATGCATGCGGGCGCAGGATTGCGGCGACGAAGGAACATCCACGCACTGTCCATCGCCGTCGAACTTGACGCCATGGTAGGCACAGCGAATGCCGTTCTCTTCGTTGCGACCAAAGTAGAGCGACACGCCGCGATGAGAGCAGAACTCGCTGATCAGGCAGGCCTTGCCGTCCGTATTTCGAAAGGCCAGCAGCTTTTCGCCTAGCAGTTGGACCCGTACCTGCGGACCGTCCGCTTCGGCGATCTCGCTGGACATCAGTGCTGGCACCCAGTAGCGGCGCAGCAAATTTCCCATTCGTGTATTGGGGCCGACGCGGGTGAGCGTCTCGGACATTTCCTTGTTCATGCCTTGTCTCCGTGAGGTGGTTTGATTTCGATTTTGTTCGTCTGATGAGACTGAAGTCCATTCTATGGATTTCTGAATCTGTGTCAAATTTATTAAATCTGTCCACTCTGTGGATAGACTGCGCAGCAGCAAGGTTTCACTTGAGAGGTTTCATAAGTAAGGGAGTCCGGCCTCAACCTCTCCACTAAGAGCACGCGCAAGCGCCTGCCGACTGAAACCGAATGGGAGTACGCTGCCTGAGGCGGACCGGAGCAACAGCGCTATGTCTGGGAGCCCTTCAGGAGCCCAATGGCGACGTCATGGCCAGCATCAGGAAGGATCAAACAGGTGCTTGGCATTGGCCTGCTCACGGCGACCGCAGTTGTTGCCAGCATGGGTAATGCCCAGGCGTTCAAGGACGCGAGAGAGTTCTCAGCGTGGGTCGGATTGGTGCCACGCCAAAGCTGCACAGGTGGTCGAGTGCGGCAAATGGGCATCAGCAAACGTGGGGACGCATATCTGCGAACGCTGTTGATGCACGCGGCGAGATCTGTTGTGCTTAAAAGCCACGAGGCGTCCGCATGGCCGTGGCTGCAAACGTTGCTCAAACGCAGGCCCTACAACGTAGTTGTTGCGGCAGTTGCCAACAAGCTGGCCAGGACCATCTGGGCCGTGCTTGCCAAAGGGCAAGCGTGGAATGCGCAAGCTTGGCAAGGCGCGCACTGAAGAGCACGAAGAATTGATTGCGAATCTGACGTTTTGAAGGAGAGCAAGCGATCCGAAATGTGTGATGGGCCAGACAGGTCGGACCGAGATGAGGACACTCCGATAAGAGCCAAGAGCGCTCAGTTCGAGTGTTAGATGGGAGCCTCATCAGCGAATGCCATCAGGGCCAGCAGGTGTACTAGCCTGCACAATAGGCCAGATATAAGACTGCAGCCCTGCCTCCTGACTCTTCATGCACAAGGGTTGCTTGTAATCCGGGAGGCTTCCATATAAGCCACTCTTAAGATGTATGGTCCCAGGAAGTCATGGTGCATTCTTTAGCCTGGAACAGGAGAAAGCACTATGGCAATCCGCCTGCATGGCAGCGCTCGCACGACGCCGCGTATCCGCGCAGAACTCCAGCTAGCCACCGGATCCCATCGGTCTTTGGCCAAGCTCTATGGCCTCAACCCCAAGACCGTGGCCAAGTGGCGTGCGCGCACCTCTGTTCTCGATGAGCCCATGGGTCCTCGGGACAGAGCAAGCCAGCATCTTTCTCAAGAGCAAGAACACCTGGCAATTGCATTACGCAAGCAAGGGCATCTGTCGCTGGACGATCTCATGGGGCAGCTCCTGGAGACGGCACCCAAGCTCAGCCGCAGCGCCTTGCATCGATGCCTGCAGCGTCACGGAATCAGTCGACAGCCCGCAACGCAGGTGCCGCGAAGGCACGGAAAGTTTGAAGAAACGACGCTGGGCTTCGTGTACATCGACAGCGCCGAAATGAAGATCTCCAGCGGCAGACAGCACATGTTTGTTGCCATAGACCGCGTCACAAAGTTCACGCATGTTGCGTTCTTTGACAGGGCCACGAAAGCCAACGCAGCGCAGTTCCTTCGGCAGGTGCTTGTGGCCTCCCGTACCGCATACATACCGTTCTGACGGACAACGGCATGGCCTTCACAGGGCAAGAACGCTTCAGAGGCGGCGTCACCGACACATGCATCGGTCACATCT
>NZ_JBANEM010000035.1:0-37989 GCF_040187805.1 Comamonas sp. wu1-DMT | reverse complement strand
GCTTCCAGTTGGTGGTGCGGTAGCGGGGCTTGGACTGCGGAGTCTGACTCATCGCCCGAGGCTACCCCACCCCAAACGACGATTTATGCAACAGCGCCCAAGGAGTTATAAGTAACCCCTTCCCCTAAACCGGCAACGTAATCAACGATTACAACATCCTTACCCTCCAGAATTTTGCTGGCGTTGCTTTTGCATTGCTCGTACTTTGAGTAGTTATCCGGCTTTTTGCAGAGGAGAAGTTTTTGCCCTCCGATTGTTGGGTCCGCCTCCAGCAGCGCCTGCCTCTTACATTCACGAAATTCTTCAATCATCGTTTCACATTTAGCGTTTTCCTTAATGTGCCGTTGCATTCCCTCAGAATTCAGCACTCCCGCCATTTTGCAAGAATATAGAATCTTGGGTGCTGCCAGCAACTTATATTGCGAGTACTCTTCATCAGAAATACCTTCAACCTTGCCGCAAGCCACTAGCGTTCCAATTAACGTTGTCGCAATTAAAAATTTAACTGATCTTTTCATTTATTAAACCTCCATTTCATTACTTCCATTAAACAGATGTCTCCATATCAAACTCAACCAGTCATAAACACCTTTCCTCAACACTCCTGTTTCTAATCAGAAAATGGAACACCCGTGCCAGAGGCAACGGTGCAAAAAATGGAATAGAGATCTCTTGATCGATCCACTGCACAGCAAGGGCACAGAATCAGGAGTACTCAGACCGATGCCCTGCCCAGACTTCGCAGGCACGATCAGCTAAAGAGTCGATTTCAATGACTTTTATGTAACGTTTTTCGTGACGACAGGCTAACACGGTGTCACGAAACTCGCTACATGAAGTCTGTGCCCAAGGAGCTCTCAAACGTCGTTGGTCGCCGCATGCGCGCCCGACGCGAAGCCCTGCAGTGGTCTCAAGAAAAAGTGGGAGTTCTCATTGGCATTGATGAGTCATCAAGCCGTGCCCGCATCAGCAGGTATGAACTGGGGACGCATGAGCCCCCGGTGAAGACAGCTCGGCAGATAGCCGAAGTACTAGGCGTCCCACTCGCATATCTTTATTGCGAAGATGATGAAGTGGCCGAGCTTCTGCTAGCGCTGCGTAGACTCAACACATCGGTTCGGCTTCAAAGAGTTACCTCGTGGATCAATGAGATGCCAGGAAAGTAGCTATCCATCTTGGCGCTTGCCTTCCACAGGTCTCTCATGCACCTAATATTCATTGCAGATGCTGTTCTGAGTTGACCCACAAGCGCGACCCGCGCTGCTACGACAATCGTGTCGATTGAGCTATACCAATCTATGGCTGCTTGGCGGCGTTTGCCACTGCTCATGGCAGCATCGTGGACTATCAGTCACAACTATATAGCGGCCATCTGAGCACCCAAGCTGGGGACTGCTCAACGACGGGTTTCAGGTGAGCAACCGACAGTGACCATCAGGCAGCCATGTGGACTGCAGAAGGTCCGGTATCCCGGCTCTTGAATAGGCGTTGCCGGCCCAAAGCCGCTGTGACACAACATTACCCAAAGCGGCCGTTGATTGACTAACTGCAGGTCGACATGTCCAAATCGCGCAGCATGAATGCACTGCGCCCGCCCGCCCGCCGGCCCGCCGGCAAGTTATATACTGCCCGCCCGTCCTTTCCGAGGCTAGCCTGAACGATGGCCAATGTTGAGTATCACGAGCGCATAGTACCGTCACATGGCGACGCGACAGGACCTACGGTTCTACTTATGAATGAGGCTCCAGGACCGTCTGAGGCCATCTCAGGCATTCCATCATTCGGGCAGCAGGGCGCGAACATATTTCACTCACTCAGAGCCGCTGGTATTTTTTGGGCTTCCGCGAGGAGGAGATTTGTTTGGCCGAGGAACGGCGAGGTTAGTCAATCCGAGCAGCATGAGCTGAAAGCGGCTTTTCTAGTGGACCGCGCAAAGTACATGACCTGTACGAATGCGTTTGCACGCTGGCCGCGACCTACGGGCCAGCCGAAAGGCCTCTGCAAGCCCCTCAATGCCGATGTGCTCTCGGCTGACAATCTCAACCGACTCAAGGGGGAGATTGCGCCGACTCACAGGGCAATATTGGTTTGTGGGCTAAGCGCTTATCTGGCTTGTGTGGGAACTGAGCTGGCGGCTCCAGCAAGTCGAGAACTTACACAGCTCACCGCGGTAGAGTTGTCATCATTGAACGAGCGCCTTGGCGCTAGGTTCACACGAGGTTGGTATATGGGGCATACAAGAAGGTGGTCTTTGCATGGCACTGAAACGGCAGACACATTGGCAATGGTCGCAAGCTTTGTCGGCTGGGATCTTGTGCCCTACGCAGCCGCATGACCGTCAACTCCAAAGCCGAGCGTCCGCCTTCCTTCCCAGCTACCGGCTGCTTCTAGCCGGCTGCGACTGTCGCTGATCAACCCATTGCGGTCGCTCGCAAGATCACTAGTCAGCGTCCGCTCTCAACGGGAGCGGTCAGTCGACACTGGACAATCTGGGCGAGGTTTGGCAGCGAGTTTGCAGCCGGTTAGCGGTCTTTGGCGAGGGCCTGCAAAGACCCAGAGCGGACATCCAAACCACTAACGAACAATGTGAGCCGCCCGCAGAATGCGGGTCAGCTTGAGCGCCGAGTTAGAACCGAAACGCAGAAAGAACATGCCCGTATGGCCCGCGCGATATGAAAACCATCGCTGCTAGGGCTTACCGTGGAAGCACTAGATGCCAAAAAAGCTTGAAGCTTACAAAGCCCACGCAAATAACCAGCGAATAAACGCTTGCAGAGGTAAATGACGCTTGGGTATTCATGGGCTAATTGGGCAGAGCGAAGCGGCGCCGCTTTCTATCGCCCCATTTCACGCGATTGTTAGAGCTAATCCTCGCCACGAGTGATACGGTGAAACTCAACAGGGGTAGTAGGCTCGAAGCTCATTGCGTACCCATGGCAAACGTTCGTCCACTGGTGATTCTCGTAGAAAGCGAGCACGATTGATTTCACGGTTTGGTACCCGATTCCAAATGCGTCTCTCAATTCATGCTCAAAATCGTGCCAGTTAACGGCCTCTCCAGCTTCAAGCCTATTGTCATACTTCTCGAAGATGTCGTGGGCTCGATCTATGTCGCCCTCTCCCCAATCGAGAGACAAGATCAACGCTTCAACGGGATGCGCTCTGTAATTGATGGTTTCCCCAAGGGTACGCACCTGATATTTTAGTTTTTCGAGCTCTCTAGAAATTTCTTCAATGTTCATGCTTTTCCCTCAAGTTGATAGATCTTCGTGCTTAGTGCGGAGACCGCATCTTGCACCTTGGCCTGAAGCTCATGCACATCCGCCGCAGCAGGGTTTCCTGCATGCCACGAAAGCTCGTAAGAATTGAGTTTCTCTTGCCCGCCTGTGAGAAAGGCTCTCACACTAGCGTCAGGGCCTTCTGAATCAAGTGTGCCCAACGCATGATCAAATTGCTCTCTGATTTTTTGAATGAGCTCCGGAGGACGTACCCCACGCGGCACCCCTTGCATCGAGGTGGGAAGTCGCCTAATTTCGTCCTGGGCTCGCCTGAGCCTATCAATTACAGTAGAAAGGCCGATTTTTCGAATATCTGACTTGATTTGGTTCTTGTAGCTCTTTGCTTGAGTCGCCTGCCAGATCGTGATGCCGGTTGCGATCACAGTAACGACCGTTCCGACTAGAGTTACGATGCTGTCATTAGTCAATGAATATCTCCTCGCTGTCTTGCACCCTCTAACTAGATTTAGATGACAGAACAAAATTCCTGTCGTTCCTATAGCAATAAATCTATCCGAATTTACGAGAGTGAACAATCACAAACCAACTTTTTAGGAAACCTAAAAATTTCGAGATTGGTGCTTGTTATGAGCAGTCAAAGACCAATGATGGAATGACTGCTCCTTGGCCGAAGTTGGGCCTAGCTACTGGTGAGTACAGCACCGCAAAGCGGACCTTCGGGGCTGCGCTTTGAGCGTCCGGTTTAGGATAGGCGTTCAACGGGTGCAGGCCGTCGCAAATTGGCCGTAAGCCGTCCTCAGATGTGTTCCCGCCAGTGACTGTTTCGGTCGGCACTCGTTGACTTCATCGCGACACGCGCGCTGGGTCGGATGCCCATCAGCGGTCATTCACCAGGGCCGGCAACTGACCCTGAGCCGCCTCTCAGAGTTTCACCATAAAGCAAACGGTCAGTCTTGCACCAAAGCAGCTTTGTTACACTTATTACCAACTGAAGCAGTCAGAGTGAGCGTTGGTATAAGGCAGGCTGCGGGTTTAATGACAAGGACGAGATTGTGCTAAAAGTTGTTAGTGAAGTATCTGAATCTATGCCGAGCCTTCGTCCTTCGATTGCTCTGGCTGAGCGTATCCGGATGCATTGCGTTAAACCAATCGATCCGAAGATCCAGCAAGATCTTGCACAGCTTGTCAATTTGCTTCCACTTTTGGAGAAAGTGGATGATCCAGTGCTTTACGCTCAAGCACAGCTCATTGCTGACTGCTTGCTAACAGATGACCCAAAAGTCAAGCTGGCCCAGCCAACTCTGAAGCGTCTCAGTGAGCGGCTTCGAGCGAGAACCAGCCCAATACCTCTGGCGATTCGCAACGGATCTCCTGCTATACGAGTAGTGCTTGGACTTGCTGTCTTGTTGTATTTCGTACTGCCACTTTCAATGGCCGTCTTGCCATTTTTGGCGCGGTACGACACATTGTTCGGCGTCAAAATTGAGACGCTTGGCCTTGTTTCATTTTTTGGGGCGCTCGGTAGCATCATCAGCATCATGGTTCGACTTCACGATTTGGCCAAGGTCAAGACGTCTGACTCATCGATCCTGTTTTTTACTGGTTTGTTTAAGCCTATAGTAGGGACTGCCTTCGCACTTTTCCTTTTTTCCGTGATCAGTTCTGGCCTGCTACCTGTCGCGATTCAATCTGACAAAGCCCAGTTTTTCTTTGCAGCAATGTCCTTTCTTGCTGGCTTTAGCGAGCGATTGGTTCATGACGTTGTTGCAAAGACGGAGAATTCAATCGTCGCATCTGGGAAGCAAGATGCCTGACTGGTCGCTCTAGCGGCTTCGCGTAGGCCAGTCGCAACTCGCGGCTCGCCTTAAACAGTGAATGTCTGCTTCTTCGTACCACCTACGGCAGCTAATAGCCGACTTGCGACGGCCTGCACCCGTTGAATGCCTATCGTAAACCGCACGCTCAAGGCGCAGCCCCGAAGGTCCGCTTTGTGGTGCTGCGCTCACAAGTAGCTAGGCCCGGCTTTGGCCAGAAGCTGTCATTGCAAATATTTCGCTGGGCGACCGCTTCAATGCCAGAGGGTGTGCAGATGAGATCAAGAGTCAGTCTTGATGCATCTGGCTCCTGTGTATGAACCTCGTTTCTCAGGCGTGGCCATCCACCTCAAAAAGCCATATATTTAGTGGCAAACACTGGACTAGACACTAGATATAGTGCAGGGTATAAATACAGCCTGTATTGATACACAGTGTTTTTTCACCTCATTCACCAAGAAGCTGCCCTCAATCATCGATTGCATTTCCAAGGAATGCAGCCCGAGAGGTTCCTTCTATTTTTTGAGTAAAGCCAAGATAGTAGACGGGGGAAATTTGAATAAAAGCAATACTAATGAACCGAGAGACTTCCACATTCTTGCTCTTTCAGGTGGCGGTTATCGCTCTCTGTATACAGCAACGGTTCTAAGCGTTCTTGAGCAAACATTGGGCCGCCCTCTCGCAAAGCATTTCGATCTGATCTGCGGCACATCTGCTGGTGGAATGTTGGCTCTAGGCTTGGCCAATGAGATTCCCGCTGCTAACCTAAAGGGCATGTTTGAGGAGCATGGTGGTCGAATTTTTAATAGTCGCTCTTGGACTCGTCGCTTATTTGGATTCTGGCTCAGCGCAAAGCATCAAGCCGAGGGGCTCCGATCAGTTCTCGAAGAGCAATTTGGTGACCGCACCATTGGACATCTTTCTCATCGGACCCTCGTTCCTTCAGTGAACTGTACAACAGGTAAGGGACAGTTCTTCAAGACTCCTCATCACCCAAAGCTCGAATTTGACCATTCCATGAAGTTGGTGGACGTTGCAATGGCAACCACTGCCGCTCCCGTCTATTTCCCTCTGGCTCGAAACGAACGCGGCGTTTATGCAGATGGTGGGCTTGTGGGCAATGCCCCAGGTCTTTTTGGTTGGCACGAGGCTCAACATTTTCTTCCTGAGGGTCGTCCCACACGCATCCGAGTCTTGTCCATCGGAACAATGTCCATCGGCTCTGCGGTACGGGGTGACGTGAGCTTGGATCGGGGCTTTGCCAAGTGGAGAGGTGATCTTTTCAATTTGGTGATTTCTGCTCAGGAGTCCTCCGTCGACTACATGCTTACTCACTTCCTGGGTGAGAACTACTACGCCATTGATGACCGCGCAACTCCAGACCAAAGCCGCGATATCGAACAGCTAGATCGTGTCACTACAGGCTCGACGAATACCCTGCGTGATCGAGGCACCCATGCTGCGCAACGCTCCCTCGGGGACGAACGGTTCGCGCCTTTCCGCGCGCATCTGGCTGCGCCACCATCCTTCTTCCATGGCCACAACAAAAATGTCTGAAAGTTGACTTCATGCTTAATTTGAGTGCCCTTTTCCACACCGAGATTGAAAATCAACCCAACTTTCTATCCGCCATAGAGCTAAAGGATAGCGACCGGCTTTTCATTGAAAGAGCTAAAACCGATGTTCGAAATGCTCTACGCGATGGCATCCCCAAGCTTTATCGGGCAGCCGGTAACCAAGGAGAGCCCCCTGTACCTCGGTTCTTCACGCAAGGGTCTTGGGCTTATAAAACCATTAACGCTCCCGCACGAAATCCACAGCAGGCTGATGTGGATGATGGGTGTTATCTGCCTTTGAGCTTTCTCACACAGACCAAGCGTCCGAGCGTGGCTGCACAATCGTTCTTCGGCTACGCAGAGCAAGCGTTAGCTGATTTGGTTAAAGAACGTGGATGGACACTCGTAACTGACAAGGATACTTGTATCCGAGTCGAAATCGGACCGATTGCACACATTGACATCCCTCTCTATGCGATCCCAGACACAGAATTCGAAACGCTGTCGAAATCACTGGAGTCATTAAACGAGGGGTTTGTCATGGACAGCGTTGTAGTACAGCGCTCCGACAGATGGTCAGCCCTGCCAGATACAGAAGTGCTACTTGCTCACCGCACCGAAAATTGGAAAAAGTCAGATCCCCGCCCAGTGAAACGATGGTTTCTTGACCAAGTGCAGACTCAAGGCATTCAATTGCGACGCCTCGTCCGTTACCTGAAAGCTTTTAGGGACTGGCAATGGTCGACCGGCGGACCCAGCTCTATCTTGCTGATGGCTGCTGCCGCGCCACTGTTCGAAAAACAAAATGGACGTGATGACCTAGCTTTGCTAACCGTGGTCAAGGCGCTTCCTCGTGCCCTTCGTGAAGGAGTCAACAATCCCACAGATGAAAACGAATCTCTAACAAAGCGGTTGCGTGACCAGAATCCGCACAAGGACTTGGTCGAGGAGGCTGCGCTCGCTTTCGAGGCATTCGCAAAGCAGTTGGAAGGATCGATTAATGCCAGTAACGTCCCACAAGCCCTGCACTGGCTACGTACCGCGCTGGGGCCTCGATTCCCCAATCGACCAGACCTCTGTAAAGTGACATCATCTGTTGCCGCAGCAATTGCATCCAGCCCAGCTGAACAAGGTGCCTTTGAAATGGTTGAGAGAACCAGAGCAGGATGAAATTTCAATCACTGGCGACCGAGGACGTCGTCGCTGCTTTAAAAATCCGTGGCTTTACTTACAGGCGTAGAAACGAGGATGGCTGGCTCTGTTTTGATGGTCAGCTCAATACAAATGTAGGGAGCCATCAGGTCCAACTGAGAGTTCCACCTCGGTTCGATGAGCCTCCTCATGTCCAGTTGACAGCTTGCCCTGCTGCGCAGGTCTTACCGCACCTGAATCCGAAGGGCGACCTTTGCTACATCGCTAAGGGGTCGCTAGTCTTCGATTGGTTCAATTCAGTGGAGAACACGATCGCCTGCGTTGTCCGCGCGGAGAAGGTACTTTCAGATGTGCTTTCTGGCAAGCTGATCAGGGATCTTGAGCAAGAGTTCTTTGCGTATTGGGGGGAATCCGCTTTTTGCCTCTACGACTTTGACCAAGATCTGCACAAACTTTCTGGGGGTACGGTCAGAGCGTTCATCTACCCTGTTGGGGAGACCACGATGCATGTCTTGCTAACTGATGATCGGATGAGATCAAACGCGAAGCTCAAGGCGACAGGCTGGCAAGCGGACGGTTTTGAGGCCGGCATCATTTCAACGACAACATCTGTACCGCCATACCCAAACCAAAAGGCATGGCCACCTAAGACAGTAAATGACGTCCTGACTTGGCAGAGTCAACTTAGTCAAGGCTTTGCGCGGAATCTCGAGCGGCTGCTGCTGAACGCGTATGCCAAGAAAGCAAATCCGATCACACTGGTTATTGTTGAGTCACCTACGATTCCGTACGCATTTCTGGTGAGGTTTGATGATCGCCAGCGTACGGGCCGAATGCGATCTCTCTTACCTTCACTGCTCAAACTACCTGTACTTCCTTTGAGTGTCGTTCGTTTAGATGACCGTTACATCACACAGCGAAACTTGGTCGGCGAAAAGTCATTAGCAGGGAAACGCATTGTGCTCGTGGGATGCGGCACTATAGGCGGCTACCTTGCCGATATGCTCGTGAAGGCAGGCGCAGGCTCATCGGGGGGGAAAGCTTACGCTTGTGGACCACGACTATCTGGGTCCTCAGAACATTGGTCGCCATCGTCTAGGGCTGGAGAGCTTGTATAAGAAAAAGGCTCAGCAAATGAAAGCAGAATTGGTACGATCAAGCCCTGGTGCCAACATCTGGTCAGTTGTCGACGACGCAAAGACAGCTGAGTTTGGAGCTGTGGATTTGCTCATTGATGCAACCGGAGAGCAAGCCCTAACGGAGTGGCTTACTTGGAAGTATTCCGACCAATACCCAATACTTGCCTGTTGGGTTGAAGGGCCTGGTTCAGCAGTACGCGCCTTACTAAAGGCCAAACCCGAACATGGTTGTTCACGCTGTCTTTCCCAGAAGCCCAAGTCGTATGAATACCGGGTATTCAATGATGCGCCCGAAACAATTCTTCGAGGACATGGTTGCGAGAGTCTGTACGTGCCATTTCCCGCCAGTGCCTCCATACAAGCGGCAGCTCTTGCAATGGAGATGGTGCAGTCTTGGCTAGACGGTGTTGCCACCGCCCCAACGTTACGAAGCAGAGCCCTTGACCTCAACCGTCCAGTGCATTTTCTTAACGGTAATCTGCCACGCACTGAGGGATGCCTTGCATGCAGTTCTTGAGTGACTGGGGGACACCAGACCAAGTTCTACTTCTCAACTTTGGTGATGAGGTACTAAAGCGATTCCGCACATATGTACAAACGGGCCCTTTACCTGAGGCAGGAGGGATACTTCTGGGCACCGTGCACCAGCAAGGTTTACTGATTACCAAAGCAACCAAGCCCACGCGCGCAGATTGCCGGATGCAATACTTCTTCCAGCGCAATGAGACTGGTCACAGAGTAATTGCCCGTAGAAATTACGATGCCACCAATGGGACCCTCAGGTATCTTGGAGAGTGGCACACGCATCCTCAAGATGTCCCATCCCCTTCTCCTTTGGACATACTGGAGTGGAAAAAACTTGCCCGTAAACGAGTTGATCAACGACCGTTACTCGCCGTCATCGTGGGGAGAAAAGCGCTCTATGTGGAATTGGTGTATAGAGATGGGCTACGTACTAAGTTAACGGCATTATGAATCCGCATTCAAAAATTGTTCATTTTTCAAGAGCTACGTCGACTTGAGTTTGAGGATTTTAAGTTCGCCCCCAACAGTTGGCAGGACCCTATGCGATGAACCTGGCCATCACTCTCCTCTGGGCAGCACCCAATTTGCCGATCACGCATGCTTGACATGAGTTCTTTGTGAGTGGTTGCAAGTTTCCGTATAGCAGACATAGATCGCTTAACTTTGAGCGGCAGCAATGGGGCGGCATCAATTGAGTGATCTCTTTTAGCGACCAGAAACAACCACTCGCAGGATGGTACTCATCAGCCGATTGGTTGATTTCAGCTTGGTCACACAGGAAGCTTGCGTTAGCGGCAGGTCAAATGAAAAAAGCGCCCGAGACTTTCGCCCCGGGCGCATAACCCCACTTTTTCTACCTAGACAGAATCACGATTCAGCGCAACTCAATGGAACTGCTCTTCCTCGGTGGAACCGGTCAGCGCCTTGACGCTGGAAGAGCCGCCCTGGATCACGGTGGTCACATCGTCGAAGTAACCTGCGCCCACTTCCTGCTGGTGCGAGACAAAGGTGTAGCCCTTGTCACGCGCCGCGAATTCGGGCTCCTGGATCATTTCCACGTAGTGCTTCATGCCTTCGCCGCGAGCGTACTCGTGGGCGAACTTGAAGGTGTTGTACCAGTTGCTGTGAATGCCGGCCAGCGTGATGAACTGGAACTTGTAGCCCAGTGCGGACAGATCTTCCTGGAAGGAAGCGATCTGGCTGTCGTTGAGGTTCTTCTTCCAGTTGAACGAAGGCGAGCAGTTGTAGCTCAGCAGCTTGCCTGGGCAGGCTGCGTGCACGGCCTGAGCGAATTCGCGGGCAAAGCCGATATCGGGCACACCGGTTTCGCACCACACCAGATCCGCATAGGGAGCGTAGGCCACGCCGCGGCTGATGGATTGCTCCAGACCGTTCTTGACACGGTAGAAGCCTTCTTGCGTACGCTCGCCAGTCAGGAACGGGATGTCGTTCTCGTCATGGTTGCTGGTGATCAGGTTGGCCGCCTCGGCATCGGTACGGGCCAGCACAATGGTGGGCACGCCCATCACATCGGCTGCAAAACGGGCGGCAATCAGCTTTTCGACCGCTTCGCGGGTGGGCACCAGCACCTTGCCGCCCATGTGACCGCACTTCTTGACCGCAGCCAGCTGGTCTTCGAAGTGCACTCCGGCAGCACCTGCCTGAATCATGTTCTTCATCAGCTCGAACGCGTTGAGCACGCCGCCAAAGCCGGCTTCCGCATCAGCCACGATGGGCAGGAAGTAGTCGATGAACTCCTTGTCGCCGGGGTTGATACCCTTGCCCCATTGGATTTCATCGGCGCGCTTGAAGGTGTTGTTGATGCGGCGCACCATGGTGGGCACGGAGTCATAGGCGTACAGCGACTGGTCGGGGTACATGGTCTCGGAGGTATTGCCGTCGGCGGCTACTTGCCAGCCCGACAGGTACACGGCTTCCAGACCGGCCTTGGCCTGCTGCATGGCCTGGCCTGCGGAGATGGCACCGAAGGCGTTCACATAGCCCTTCTTCGAGCTGCCGTTGATCTTGTCCCACAGCACTTCGGCACCGCGCTGGGCCAGGGTGTACTCTGGCTGCAGGCTGCCACGCAGACGCACCACATCGGCAGCGCTGTAACCGCGCTTGACGCTCTTCCAGCGTGGGTTCTGTGCCCAGTCTTTTTCGAGGGCTGCGATTTGCTGTTCACGGCTCAGTTGCTGAGTCAGGGATTGGGGCATGGTGCACTCCTTAGCGGTTAAAACAAGATGAATTGGTGTTCGTCCTTGGGATCTACTTTATGTCTGCAACGTTCTTCCGCAGAGTCTTATGTCTTATAAAAGACTGAAATTTATATTCAATAAAATCAATGGCTTATTTTTATTTTTCACAATAAGAAAACGCATTTCTCGTATTGAGAAATTTTGCGGCAGCGCAACATTTCAATTTTTCATAATAAGAAATTGAATTCTTGCTTCATGAAAAATTTGCGGAAGCATGGCCTTCGGAGTCGGCATCCTTTAAACGCAGTACGAAAAAAGTCCCGGTGCCTGTCTTGATCTGCTCATTTACCCAGCACGAAGACAGGCCAAGCCACTTGAACAAAAACAGGTGACACGACAAAGACAGGGCGCCCAAGGCGGCGAGAACCAAAAAACAACAGTTCCCTCCCCTGGGTCAAATGCATGCAACAGCCCTGCCACACTGCTTTGCATCACCTTCTCTTGTCATTGAAATTCATTTCGCCATGCACACGCCCAGCCGCCCCATCGCCTATCTCTGCCTGGCGCTCAGCATGTCTTTGGTAGGAAGCTATGTGGCCTTGTCCAAGCCTCTGGCTGCCATCTTTCCGGTCATGCTGCTGGCTTGGCTGCGCTTTGGCATCGGTGCCGTGGCCATGCTGGGCTGGCTCAGGCCACCGGCGCACGAGACAACTCTGACCAGACAGACCAAGTGGCTGCTGTTTTTTGAGTCCTTCTTCGGCAATTTCCTTTTCACGCTCTGCATGATCAGCGGCGTGGCCTTGACCAGCGCGGTCACGGCGGGCGTGACCATGGCCGCAATTCCTGCCGCAGTCGCCATCATGAGCTGGCTTTTTCTGCGCGAAGCCGTTGGCGCACGTACATGGACAGCCATTGCTTTCGCAGTGGCCGGCATAGGGCTGAATGCCTTGAGCAAGACCGAAAGCAGCAGCCTTGCCGCACATCCCCAGCAAGGCCTGGGCCAGTTGCTGCTGATTGCCGCCGTGCTGTGCGAGGCCGCATATGCCGTGATCGGCAAAAAGCTCACCGCCAGCGTAAGCCCCAAACGCATTACGGCGCTGATCAATCTCTGGGGGTTTGTGCTTTCCACACCCGCCGGGCTCTATCTGGCCTGGCAGTTTGATTTTTCCCGGGTTTCGGTGCCAGCGTGGGGTCTGTTGCTGTTTTACGCTCTGGCCGCCTGCGTCTGGACGGTGTGGCTGTGGATGACGGGATTGCGCGCCGTGCCCGCGTCACGGGCCGGCATTTTTACCGTGCTGCTACCCATCAGCGCCGCTGTGGTGGGCATGCTGGCCCTGGGCGAGCGCATCGGCAGCATGCAATTGCTGGCCTTCGGCATAGCACTGACCAGCGTGGTGATTGCAACCTGGCCCGGTTCATTTCAGATCAGGCGCTAGGCGCCGTCGATTTCAATCAAGAAAGCAGATTGCGGCGGCTCAGCACAATGCCGTCGGCGTCGGCATACAGCCAGTCGCCCGGGCGAATCCACAGGCCGGCGATCTGCACATAGACATCGCGCAGTCCCTGACCTTGCTTGACGGTAGGCATGGGGTTGAGCGCCAGCGCATATAGACCCACGGGCGTGGATTTCAGCTCGCCCACGTCGCGCACGCAGCCATAGACAAGCACCCCGGCCCAGCCGTTCTGGGCCGCCGATGTCGCCACATTCCCCCCCACCAGAGCGCGGCGCAGCGAACCGCCGCCATCGACCACCAGCACACGACCACCTCCCGGCTCGGCCAGCGCCGCTCGCACCAGGCTGTTGTCGTCCAGACACTGCACGGTGCTGACCTCCCCCATAAAGCCGACATTCCCGCCATAGCTGTGGAACACGGGCGGCAGCACACGAAAGTCGCTGCTGTCATCGCTGATATGCGCATCGCACAAATCGCAGGTGCTGAAGCCAAGAGAAGCCGAGGAATCGCTCATGAAAATCTCCACAGAACCAAGTCTCCCGCATCTTGCCCTGAGCACCTGACATAGCACAAGCACCAGCGGACACACACAGAGAGCAACTTTTTCACAACACTCTCGAGGAAAAACCCGTGAAAACGGACACTAAAGGGCCTGAGAGCAACAAATCGAGGCAAAAAAACAGCCCACTAGCTTGGAAGAGCGATTTTTTGCCATTAGCATCAGACTCAGCCAGTGGATTGCAGCTGTATTTCGCTGGTGATAAGTCCACTACCCAATTAGGAATAAGCAATATGGCAACTGCAAAGAAGGCACCCGCTGCAGCACCGGCAGCAGCTCCCGCCGCTAAGAAGCGCACTCCCAACGCTGCCTTCATGAAACCTCTGACCCCCAGCGCCGCTCTGGCTGCCGTGGTTGGCAAGGATCCCCTGCCCCGTACTGAAATCATCAGCAAGCTGTGGGTCTACATCAAGGCCAACAACCTGCAAGACGCTGCCAACAAGCGCATGATCAACGCCGACGCCAAGCTCAAGGAAGTCTTCGGCAAGCCCCAAGTCTCCATGTTCGAGATGGCCGGTCTGATCGGCAAGCACGTCAAGTAAGCACTGCGCTTGCGCTGACCACAAAAAAGCTGGCCCGAGCCAGCTTTTTGTATTTCTGAGGCAAGTGTCGCGTACAGGCCGACGCGACTGGGACGGCTTTACCGCAGCAATGCATGCGTGCATGCCTCGGTCTCGACGCCGACGGAATCACGGCCGCGAACGCTGGTCAGGACGGAACCGGCCGGCAGGTCTTTCCGACAACCGCGCGGCCCTCACGAAGCTGACCCCGGGCTATCTCCGCCATCGTGCCCCGCCATGCTTGCCCCCTGAACCGCACATTCCTGCAAGACTGCAGCTGCCGGGCAGCCAGGACATGGGCTCCACAGGCATGGAGACGCGTGCGCACGTTCGGGTCGCGGTGCGGCGAACGCCTCCCCGGCAGCCCCGGCCACGGGAGGTCCACAAGCTTGAGCGCTGTCCCTCAGTAACCGTCCAAAGCCGTCACGACGCCGGCAATGCCCATGAGACATCCGCAGAGGAGACCGGCCAAGAAAATCAGTGCTGCAATTCCAAAGCTCATTGAACGCCTCTCCTGCCGCGCAGGGCCGTGTGATTGCGGCACGCCGTGCGACTCATGGCGCCCCCCCTTGCGATACGCGCGTCCGCTCCTTCTGGGCGTGTGCTGTGCAGTGCATGGCGCTCGTTGACAGGCGGCCAGAGCATGTCGACGGGCATGCCTGTGATTTCTGCAATGCGCTGTCGAATGCGGGCCGATACCGCACGACCGCTGATGACTTGCGACACGCTGCTGTTGGCCACGCGCATTTCGGACGCCAATGCCGTGGGGGAAATGCCTTTCATGCGCAGCGCCGCTTTGATTTGCTCGGGATGCATCTGGTAGCCTTTCGCCTAATTATTTAGGTTGAAGCACGTCGTCGTGCTTTTGGCGAATTATGGGAAAGATTTCTTTCCCATGTAATACACCTTGGACAAGTTTTTATGACCCTAGGGGAACGGCTGCGCGAAGAAAGAAACCGGCTGGGCATGAGCCAGCCGGCCTTCGCTGCACTTGCTGGCACTACGAAGCAAACTCTTTTTTCCTGGGAATCCGGCAAGACAGCGCCGGATGGCTTTCAGATGACCGCGCTGAGCGCACACGGAGTGGACCTGTTGTATGTGCTGGCAGGACACCGCACACCGGCAGTTCACCCTGCAGAGGCTCTGTCAGACGATGAACTCCGCCTCCTTCACGGGTATCGCAGGTGCAATGCGGATGGAAGGCAGCACCTCATACGATCCGCAGAGCTGCTGTCTGCGGCACATGCCATGTCCGCCGAAGACCGCAAGCAGGCCCTCCAGGATCGGCCATATCGATCGGGTGAAGACGCCCTCTGATCCGTCCTGCCCGATGTCCGAGCGGTGCGGCACCTATAGGATGCGGTGCAGTCCTGCTCCAAGACGGTGACAGGGCCTGCTGCCATCCCCCCGCCTGGACGTGCTCAATACACATCGCGCCGGTAGCGACCCGAGCCCAACAGCTCGGCCACCTTGGCCTCGCCCAGAATGGCCTGCAGCGTCAGATGCACGCCTTGGCCCATGCCGTTCAGGCTGCCGCAAACATAGATGGCCGCACCACGCTCCACCCATTGCCGGACTTCCTCTGCGTGGCTGCGCAGCAAATCCTGCACATAGCGCGAATCCTTGCCGTTGCGCGACCAGGCATGATCCAGCCGTGCCAGTCGGCCCTGCCTGAACCATGCGCCCAATTGATCGGCAAATAGCGCGTCATGCTGTGGACTGCGCTCTCCGAACAACAGCCATTGATCACTTAGCTCCTGCTGCACACGCGCCTTGATATGGCTGAGAAGGCCCGCCAGGCCCGAGCCATTGCCGATCAGAATCAGCGGTCGCCCGGCGTTGTCACCGAGTCTGAAGCCGCGGTGCTCGCGCAAGGTCAACGGCAGCACATCTCCCTCGGCCATGCCGTAGCACAACCAGTTCGACGCAAGGCCCGGCGAACCATCGGCGCGCGTGCTCTCGCGCACCAGCAGTTGCAGGCTGCCGTCGGCCGTGATCGAGGCGATCGAATAGTCGCGCGCGCGCTCAGGGTCGGCGGGCACGCACAGAGACACCAGATCGCCCGACTCCCAGTGCGGCAGCTCGCCGGACTGCGGCGTCCACTCCAGCAGGTATAGCGCCCCGCCCTGGCTGCCGGGATTGAGCAAACGCCGCCGACCAAGCACAAAGGGTATGCTGACCGGCGCCTGCAACCAGTCCGAATCCGGTTCCTGGACGGGCGCAGACTCGCCCAGCAAGTCCTGTCGCATCTGAGCGACCTGAGTCTGCCAGCTCTGCAAGCTCGAGGCATCCATATTGTCCACGCAGACCAGATCGCTGCGCGCGCCGCTGGTCTGCAACCATTCGTGCACCTCCACACCAAACGCACAGAACTCCTGGTATTCACGATCACCCAGCGCCAGCACCAGGCTTTGGTGCCGGGTCAGCGCAGGCTGAGTGGCCATGAGCTGCTGCACAAAGCCCAGCGCATGATCGGGCGCATCGCCCTCGCCCGTGGTGGACAGCAGCCACAGGCTGTGTGCATATTGCTGCAGCAGCTCGGTCGTCAGCTTCTCGACGGGCAGCAGACGCACCTGCAGACCACCATCGACCAGCATCTTGCCCGTGGCGCGTGCCAGAGCTTCGGCCTGCCCCGTCTGGCTGGCATAGGCGACCAGGACGGCAGGCGCAGCAGCATCGCCCTGCGAGGCCTTGCTCTCGGCCTCATCGGCCAGGCGTTGCTTGCGTACCTTGGTGCCAATACCCCAGCACATGCCTGCGTAGGCGGCCACCAACCCCATAGCCCCATAGATGCGCTCGGGCGTCAAAATCCATTCCACTGTCATGCCTCAAATTGGTTGATCCAGGCCGGTGTCTTGAGCACCTGTCTGCAGGCCTCATTGCCACCGGAGGCGAGATGCGATGTGAGCACAGCCGCAATCTCATGTTGGCGGGCAAAGTCCATGCCTTGCTGCGGACCCAGCACCGTGAGCACGGTGGCCAGCGCATCGGCGTGCATGCATTCCTCATGGAACACGGTCACGCTGGCCAGATCATGCGTCACCGGCCAGCCCGTGCGCGGATCCAGCGTGTGCGAATAGCGCCTGCCAGCCTGCGTGAACTGATGCCAGAAATCGCCAGAGGTGGCAAATGCACCCTCCCTGCAGGCCACGACCAGCGACTCGGCCTCGACAGAACCGCCCGTGCCCAGTTGCACCTGCCAGGGCCGCCCATCAGGGCGCTCCCCCCAGCTGCGCAGCTCACCGCCGATTTCGAACATGCCCGCAGCCCAGCCAGCCGCCTGCAGCTTTTGCACCGCCCAATCCACGGCAAAGCCCTTGGCAATGCCGCAAAAATCCAGCTCCAGACCACCGCTCTGCTGCAACTGCCGGGTCTGTGCATTCCAGCGCAGATGGCCATGGCCACTGGTCTTCAGCAAGCGCTCAATCTCCTCGCCGGCCGGTGTCTGCCCTGAATGCGGCTGCAGCGGGTTCTGGCGCGGCCCGAACCCCCATAGCGAAACCAGCGCTCCCATGCCGGGGTCCATCGCCGCGCCTGAAAGCCTTGCCCAATGCAAGGCCGCTTCCAGAACCTGAGCAAACTCCGCCGGAACTACATGCATTTCACCGGGTCTTGAACGATTGAACCGGGTGATCAGCGAATCCGCCTCCCAGTTGCTCATCTGGGCAATGACATCCTCAAAAACCTGCTCCAGCAGGGCCTGCACCGGCTCCATGGGCAGGTAATCGGAATTGAGCAGGCGCAGCGACCAGTGCGTGCCCATGGTCTGGCCGGACAGACGATGAATACGCCCGTCCTGCTGGTGTTGCAGGCTTGCAGGTCTCCAGCGCTGCACGCCAAAGTCAAGCGCCGGCGTCCGGGGGCGAGCCTGACTCTGTGCCGCCGACGAGGGCAGTTGCCAGAGACTGGCGTCAAAGCGTACGCGGGGGGGGGGTGGGCATGGGCATCCAGACAATGACGAAAACAGCAGCGAAAACAACGACGCGCCCGGAGCGGGCGCGTATTCAATCCATCAAGCGCCAACGCTTAAGGCAGGACTTCCAGAGTCGCGATATAGCCCAGGCGGCGCTCCGTTGCCTTGGCAATGCTGGTCTTCTTGTCCGTGGCATCGGCATTCAGCCAGAACAGACCTGCACGGGGGAACTTGATCTTGACCTGACCCTTGGCATCGGTCTTGAGCTTCATGGCGTCCACACCGTCGCGATAGCGAATACCGTCGGCCACCAGCTCCAGCTCCAGATCCGCAGCGGGCTTGCCGTCAAGATGGAATTCGAAAGTCGCCTCTTCGCTGGCCACCAGGTCATTGGGGTGAGTCACGGGCTTGAGCTCCAGACCCTTGCCGGTCAGCGCCAGCGCCGAGGGCTTGCCCAGAGACACAAAGGTTTCCATGCGGCGCAGATTCTCGGTCACGCGCACTTCCTTGGCATCGGCAGGAATCTGCTTGAGCACTTCTTCCACCGAACCGCGCAGGCGCTTGGGCTGGCCGTTGGCATCCTTGTAGCCACCCATCACGCCGGTCATCAGCATGGTGACGCGGTAGGTACCGGTCTTTTCTGGCTTGAAGTCGAACATGCTGCGCAACTCGCCCTTGGCGACATTCTTCATTTCCACGGCTGCGCCATCGGGTGCGGTCACCTTGACGGCTTCCAGACCCAGCGGACGGTGGTTGAAGAAGAACACATCGTTGGACACGGCCGCATCCACCGTCACCCAGTCGGACTTGGACAGCACGGTGCTGGAAGGCTTGAACCACAGATCATGCGCCTGGGCGCCCAGGGCAGCCAGAGCCAGAGTTGCAGCGACGATGGCACGAGTTTGGAACTTCATATCAGGTCCTTGAAAACAGAAAGGGTGACAAATCAAAAGAGAGAGGTGTGACGGCTAAGCAACACCCTAAAACTGGCGCTACGCAGACAAGAAACACCAAGGAAGGGCCGCCCCGCACCGAGGGTGTCGTCCCCCTCCCGCGAAGCGAGAGAGGGGGAAGCGGCGAGGCCGCTCAGGGGGTGAGAATCAAGATCAAGGCTTCAATTCCAGCTTGATCGCGCCCAGCTCGGTGCTGCCATTGGCGCTCAGGCTGGTGGCCTGTTTGACGGGCCACTCGAAGGGAATGGACACCAGTTCGCGGCCGCCGACTTCACGCGCAGCTTCCACCATCAGCTTGTATTGACCGGGAGCCAACTGGGGCAGCGGGTTCTTGCCTTCGGCAAAGGACAGCGCATGGCTGCCCACGGGCTTGGTCGGCTGGGTCACGCCGTCGATGGGAAAGCTCAGCTCGCGACCGGTACGGCGCCACCACTGGCGCATGTCCTTGAGCCACTTGGTGCCCTCGGCATTCTTCATCTTTGCGTCGTACCAGACGGACAGATTGGCTGCCACGCCGCCATCGGCCTTTTCCAGCCACACGGCAACATAGGGCTTGTGGTATTCGGCCACCTGCAATTGGGGCACGGTCACCGCCACATTCATGCCGCCCGCGATTGCCGGCAGGCCCACCACGGCGCTCAGCGCCACCGTGGTCTTGAAAATCCGCTTCGCCATTTTCTCTTCCTTCACAAAATTCTTGGTCTCAGTGCACGAGCAGCAACACCAGCAGGGCCGGCAGTACCAGCCCCAGACCCACCATGGGCCAGGTCATGGGCCGGCGCTGCGCATGCATCTTCAGGATCAGCAGACCCGTGATGCAGAACACCAGACAGCCAATCGCAAAGACGTCTATGAACAGGCTCCAGGCTCCGCCCGTATTGCGTCCCTTGTGCAAGTCGTTGAGGTAGGAGATCCAGCCCCGGTCGGTCTTCTCGTACTCGACCGAGCCCTCCTTCAGGTCCACACGCAGCCAGGCATCGCCGCCCGGGCGCGGCATGGGCACATAAGCCTCGTCTTCGCTCCACTCCACGGCAAAACCCTTGGCACTGACCTTGATCTGCTGAGCCAGCCAGCCATCCACCTCGGCAGGCAAGCCCACGGCATTCTTGTCCGCCGCTTCCACGCCCTGCTTCTGGGCTTGCTGCAGTTTTTCAAGCAATTCCCGAGGCAGTTGCGCATCACGCGACTCGACCTTGGGCTTGGACTCGATCTGCCCCGCGTGATTCAAGGTAAATCCCGTCACGGCAAACAGCAGCATGCCGATCAGGCAGACGGCGGAGCTGATCCAGTGCCACTCATGTAATTTTTTTTAACCAGTACGCCCGCTGCGGGGCGTTGGAGGAAGCCGCGGTCATTCAGAACTTTCTGGGGTTTCATCGCCGCCGGGCCGAGCCGACCTTTGGGACATAGCGCCACAAGGCCCGGCCTTGCTTGCACAGCAAGGCGGCATTCTAGTTGCGCCAAATTCTAAATGCATCTCACTTTTATTTACTTTACTTGACGTAAACAAAGCGCCCTCGCGTCCAGGGCCCTTGCCACCTCAGCAAACCCGTGGTTCGACCGACTCCAGCGATCCTCTGCACGCCCTCGGCTCAACAATCTGTTGCCTCACTGCAACAAAACGTAGACTGCCGGCACTCATTATTGAATGGTATCGAGAATTATTATTAATATCACCTAGAATCCGCACGCTTTTTCAAAAAATCGACTCTTCATCAAAAGCATGTCCAACAACCATCTGACCCCGACCGACTCCAACGGCTTGCGCTGCGAGCTCAAGCAAATCGTGATTGCCGCAGGCCTGTGCCTGATTGGCGCCAGCGCGATGGCTCAACAGGAAACCACCTTGTCCACCGTGAATGTGGAAGCCTCTGCCGACGCCAGCTTCAAGACCGAAGCCAGCCCGCAAGGCAAGTTCACCGCCCCTTTGCTGGACACGCCCAAGACCGTTCAGGTCATCAATGAAGAGATCATCAAGCAGACCGGTGCCACCAGCCTGCAGGATGCCTTGCGCTCCACCCCCGGCATCACCTTCGGCAACGGCGAAGGAGGCAATCCCACCGGAGACCAGCCTTTCATTCGCGGCATGGACGCCCAGTCCAGCACCTTTGTGGACGGCATGCGTGACATCGCCGCCGGCACGCGCGAGTTGTTCAACGTCGAAGCCGTGGAAGTCATCAAGGGCGCAGACTCGGCCTACGCAGGTCGCGGCGGTGCAGGCGGCTCCATCAATATCACCACCAAGAAGGCCAAGAACGAGAACTTCATCTCTGGCGACGTGGGTCTGGGCACCGACAACTATCTGCGCGGCACGCTGGACATCAACCGCAAGATCAACGAAACCACCGGCATTCGCCTGAATGCCATGGGCCACAGCGCCGACGTTCCCGGCCGCAACGGCCCCGACAACAAGCGCTGGGGCATTGCACCCACCGTAACCTTCGGCATGGGCACCCCCACCGAAGTGACCCTGTCCTGGCAGCATCTGCAGACCGACAACACCCCCGACGGCGGCGTGCCTTATCTGTACAGCAATGCCGCCATGGCCACCCTGCCCGGCGGCAGCACCGTGCGTCCCACCTATGGCAACGACCGCGCCAACTGGTACGGCCTGCACAACCGTGATTTCGAGAAGGAAAAGAGCGATCTGTTCACCGCTTCGGTCACCCACAAGTTCACCGACACCAACAAGATCCGCAACAGCCTGCGCTATAGCAAGACCAAGCAGGACTACGTCTGGACCCAGCCCGACGACTCCAAGGGCAATGCCATAAATGGCTATGTCTGGCGCCGCGGCAACTACCGCGTCTATGACACCACCACACTGCAGAACGTGACCGAATTTACCGGCAAGGAACAGACCGGCTCCATCGGCCACAGCTATGCCTTCGGTCTGGAACTGTCCAAGGAAAAGGCTGACGGCAGCTCGGGCGCCATCCAGAGCGGCGGCACCTGCACAGGTGTTTCCGATCCTTGGTGCACCACTTTGAGCAACCCCAGCGGTGCCAATGCCCCCTGGAACTTTGCCTGGTCACTGCCTGCGCAATCCACCGTCAACAAAATCGACACCATTGCCGTCTACGGCTTTGATACTCTGAAGCTCAACGAGCAGTGGCTGGTGAATGCAGGTCTGCGCGTGGACCACTACAAGCTCAACGCTTCCGGCCCCGCCGGCGGCCGTGGCGCCAGCGCCTACCCGGCGTATGACCTGAGCCGCAGCGATACGATGTTCAACTACCAGCTGGGTGTGGTCTACAAGCCCGCATCCAATGGCAGCATCTACGCCAACATCGGCACCTCTTCGCGCCCCGGTGGCTCGACTCTGGGCAACGGCAGCGAGGACCTGACCACGACCACCGATGCGCTGATCAGCCTGAAGCCGGAAAAGACCAAGTCCATCGAGCTGGGCACCAAGTGGGACCTGCTGGACAAAAAGCTGAACCTGACTGCCGCAGTCTTCCGCAATGAAGTGACCAATGTGCGCATCAGCGATGCAACCGGCACGTACATGGGCGGCAACAAGGAAGTCAATGGCATCGAACTGGGCTTTACCGGCCAGATCCTGTCCAATCTGAGCGTGTTCGGCGGCTATACCTTTATGGATAGCGAATTCAAGAACATGGGCAAGGACGATGTTCGCAATGGCCTGCCCTTCTACAACACGCCCAAGCACAGCTTCAGCCTGTGGACCAGCTACAAGCCCATGGCCAAGCTGACCTTGGGCCTGGGTATCTATGCTCAGAGCGACGTTGCTGCCAGCTACATTCAAGGCAAGGGGGGCATCGTGACCAAGGGCGCTTCCGGCTATGCCCGTTACGACGCGATGATGGCCTACCAGATCGACAAGAACCTGAGCTTCCAGCTGAACGTCTACAACCTGGGCAACAAGGTGTACTACACCGGCGTGCGCTCGCCTCATTACGCCAATATGGGCGCTGGCCGCTCGGCCGTGGCCTCGCTCAAGTTCACGTACTAATTCATGTACTGACAGGTGCAATGGCTGTCCTGCCTGCGCTTGATCTGGCGCAGCCTGGCTGCAAACCATGCCCCAAAGCCCCGCAGGCCTCTGATGCCAGCGGGGCTTTTTACATGCACACTTGGCGGGTCAAGCGCATTGCCGCTCGCAAAGCCTGATTTTTGCCATCAAAACCATAGCTTATAGCGCCTGTCCACAAATGTTTTCAAGCCAATAAGTCATTGAAATCTATAGTCATCAAGCGCTACCAGCTATGGTTAATGATGTAACCCGGATCATCAACAGATAGATATCGCCTCACTCCTGCCATGTTGCTACGCATCCCCTGCCTGCTCACTCCCGATGAAGTACGCCACTGCCGTCAGGCTCTGGAAGCCGCCAGCTGGCAGGACGGAAAGACCACGGCCGGCCACGTGGCCGCTCAGGTCAAGAGCAATCTGCAACTGCCGCTGGACAGCAAGACCGGCCAGCAGATAGGCGATCTGATCCTGGACCGGCTGGGCCGCAACCCGCTGTTCATGTCGGCAGCCCTGCCGCTCAAGGTCCTGCCGCCGCGCTTCAATCGCTATGAGGGTGGAGGCACTTATGGCAACCATATCGACAACGCCTTCTTCACCATTCCGGGCACGGCCATCAAGGTCAGAACCGATGTCTCCACCACGGTGTTCTTCAGCGACCCCGACGAATACGAAGGCGGCGAGCTGATGGTGGAAGACACTTTCGGCCAGCAAAGCGTGAAGCTCGCGGCCGGCGATGCCATCATCTACCCCGGCACCAGCTTGCACCGAGTCAACCCCGTGACGCACGGCACACGCTATGCCTCGTTCTTCTGGACGCACAGTCTGGTCAAGTCGGCAGAGCAGCGCCGTCTGCTGTTTGATCTGGACCAGAGCATTCAGCAACTCACCCAGGAGCAGCCCGAGCATCCGCGCATCGCCGCCCTCTCGGGCACCTATCACAATCTCTTGCGCATGTGGTCCGAAAGCTAGCTTCCTGAGCGGCTTTGCCGCCCCCCAAGGAGGACGGCAGCCTTTGCTGGGGCTGCCTTTGCTGGCTGCCCCCTCCCCACCGAGCCATGCCTGCCTTGCTGCCTCATCCCAATCCAACCGGCTTGATTTATGACTGTTGAACCTTTGAATGCCGCAGGCCAGCCCGTCAAACCGCCACTGACGCAGATTTCCGCGCAGATAGGCTCCCTGGCGGACTACGCCCGGCTGGCCCGCGAGCATATGGAGGCTCAGGCCTGGGCCCACCTGGAAAGCGGTGCGGACCAGGGTCTGACTCTGGCCCACAACCGCCAGGCCTTCGACCGTATCCGTCTCTGTCCTGAGCCGCTCGCCGATCTGTCCTCCGCGCATACGCGGCAAAGCCTTCTGGGTCAGAGTCTGGACTGGCCGTTGTTGCTGGCACCGGTCGCCTACCAGCGGCTGGCGCACCCCGAAGGCGAGCTCGCCACAGTGCGCGCGGCCATGGCCATGCGCACCGGCATGGTGGTCAGCACCCTATCCAGCTGCACGCTGGAGGAAATCGCCCAGGCCGCGCAAGCTGCAGCGCAGGAGCTGGGGCGCAGCGGCCCGCTGTGGTTCCAGCTCTACCAGCAGCCAACGCGCGAGCACACGCTGCAGCTGATTCGCCGCGCCGAAGATGCCGGTTATCAGGCCCTGGTCTGGACGGTGGACGCCCATATCAAGCGCTCCAGCTACCCGCTGCCGCCAGGCGTGGAGGCCGTCAATCTGCGTGGCATTCCCCAGCAACGGCAGACCGGCGATCTGATGAGCGAGCACATTCTGTTCGGCAGCGAGCTGGCCCGAGGCGCGCCCACCTGGGACGACCTGGTCTGGCTGCGTCAGCAAACCCGGTTGCCGCTGATCGTCAAAGGCCTGCTCTCGGCCCGTGCCGTCGCGCAAGTCGTGGAGCTGGGGGCCGATGCCATCGTGGTCTCCAACCATGGCGGGCGCGTGCTGGACACCGCCGTCTCCGCCCTCGAAGTGCTGCCTGCCATTCGCGCGGCCACGCCTGCCCATATCCCGCTGCTGATGGATGGCGGCGTGCGCCAGGGCACCGATGTGCTCAAAGCCATCGCCCTGGGTGCCAGCGCCGTGCTGCTGGGCCGGCCGCAGATGCATGCCCTGGCGGTGGCCGGTATGGTGGGGGTGGCCCATATGCTGTATTTGCTGCGCGTCGAGCTGGAGTTGGCCATGGCCCAGACCGGCTGCGCCAGCCTCGATCAGATCGGGGCCCGGCTCTTAACCACTTGCTGATTGTGCGTAATTTGGCGGCATGCATTGCAAATGCGATGGATTCTCATTTATACTCCGCCTATTACATCAATAGCCAGCAACAACTGCCTGTAGCCATGATCGTCTGTGTATGCCGCCGGGTTTCTGACCGAGAAATAGCACGCCACGCGCATGCGGGGATGAGCTTTGACGAAATCCAGTTTGAATTGGGTGTTGCCACACAATGCGGGCGCTGCGAAGGCTGCGCACGCGATGTCGTCGCCCAGTGCAGTGCAAGCCATCCGATCGCGGCCATCCACAACGAAGCGCAATCCTGCGCGTCGGTGCAGACGGTTCAGCTTGCCACCAACATTCTGGAAAGCAAAGCATGGCCCACCTCTCCGTCCTCTCAGCCGTCTTTGGCAGTCTGATTCTCGTGATGGTATGCACCTGGTGGATCCTGCGTGAATGATGCGATCCTGTCTGCGTGCCCTGCTTCCTGTGCCTGCTATTGCCGGTTGACCAGCGCTTTTCCTTTCTGATCCCAGCCTGCGCTGGTTGCTCTTCTCGTTCTTATGTCCCAGTCTGATCGATTTGCACCTGCCAGCGGCCCGAGCCGCAATATGGCAGTTGCTGGTGCTGTGGTTGTCGTGCACGCTGCCGCCCTGTGGGCCATGCAGCATGGCCTGGCACAGCAAAAGCCGCCAGAGATAGTGATTCCCGCCAGCGTGATTGCCCAGTTTGTGGCACCGCCGGCTGCCGAACCTGCCCCGCCGGCCCCTCCCCCTCCACCCAAGCCTCCGGCGCCAGCGCCCAAGCCCGAGACCAAACCGCAGCCCAAGCCCGAGGTCAAGAAGACTCCGCTGCCCAAGGCCATCAAGGACCCGACACCGGCACCGGCTGCACCTCAGGGGGCATTGGAGGACAGCGACAGCAAACCGGACAAGACACCACCGGCGCCACCCGCGCCCCCGGCACCTCCGGCTCCGCCTGCGCCTCCCGCACCACCAGCTCCGCCCAAGATCGAGCAGCCATCGAGCAATGCGGCCTATCTGAACAACCCCGCTCCCGCTTATCCTTCGGTCAGCAAGCGCATGGGGGAACAAGGCAAGGTGCTGCTGCGCGTCTATATCAACGAGCAGGGCCAGCCCGAGAAAATCGAAATCAAGCAGTCCAGCGGCTTTGAACGCCTGGATGACGCCGCCGTCAACACCGTGCGCCAGTGGAAGTTTGTCCCCGGCAAGCGCAACGGCGTGGCCGAACCCATGTGGCACATCGTGCCCATCAACTTTGTTCTCAAATAAATCTGCAGTTCTCAGGAGTACCCATGGAATCCCAATTCGGCATTGCCCACGTCTGGACACAGGGCGACTTCGTGACCAAAGGCGTGGCCATCATCTTGCTGGTCATGTCGGTGGCCTCTTGGCTGGTCATCATTCTCAAGGCGCTGGATATTGTGAAATTCAAGAAGTTCGCCACCCAGGCGCAGGACTTCTGGCACAGCCCCGATCTGGCCACCGGCCTGGAAAAGCTGGGTGACGACAAGCAGAACCCCTTCCGCTTCATGGTGCTCGAAGGCCGTGAAGCCTCCGCCCACCACCGCAAGACCAGCGTCCATCTGCATGACACGCTGGACATCAGCGACTGGGTGACCCGCTGCCTGCGCAACGGCATCAACGAATTCACGGCCCGCCTGCAATCCGGCCTGGCCATTCTGGCCTCCGTGGGCTCGACCGCCCCCTTCATCGGCCTGTTCGGCACCGTCTGGGGCATCTACCACGCTCTGGTGGCCATCGGCATGTCCGGCCAGTCATCCATCGATAAGGTGGCCGGCCCCATCGGCGAAGCGCTGATTATGACCGCTCTGGGCCTGGCCGTCGCCATCCCCGCCGTGCTGGGCTATAACGCTCTGGTACGTGGCAACAAGGGCATTTTGAACGCCCTCAACAGCTTCGCCCACGACGTGCACGCCTACTTCGTGACCGGTGCCCGCGTTTCCGTGGACGGCCAGGTCTCTGGCAATGTGCTGCCCCTGAAGAAAGGCGCCTAAGCCATGTCATTCGGAACCATGGACGATGGGGACAGCGATGATGTGATGAACGAGATCAATATGACGCCTCTGGTGGACGTCATGCTGGTTCTGCTCATCATCTTCATCATCACCGTGCCCGTGATGAAACACTCGGTCAACGTGGACCTGCCCCGCGCCACCAACCAGCCCGAGGACACCAAGCCTGCCACCGTGCAGCTGGGCATTACGGCCGACGGTAAATACTCCTGGAACGGCCAGGAAATCGGTGACGAGCAACTGGAGACCAATCTTCAGACCGAGGCCGCCAAGGAGCCGCAGCCCGACCTGCATATCCGCGGCGACAAGGAAGTGCGCTACGAGCGCGTGGCCCAGGCCATGGCCGCCGCCCAGCGCGCTGGCGTCAAGAAAATAGGCTTTGTGACCGACCCATCCAAATAAGCCCATGCTTGCAAAAAACGGCCCTCAAGGGCCGTTTTTTTATTGTGGAACCTGCATCAAAACAGCACTCAAGCCGCCCGGCACAGGCACAAACTGCTGATGGACCGCAGGCACAAGTCCTCAGATGCGGCGGGACAGATTCCACATGAAAAATAAATGGCAGTTTTTTGCGAATGAGATTAAGTATCACTTGCTTTTCAATTGAGAATTGTTATCATTACACAAGTTTTTGATCTTAAGGAATCACGGCATGTCTGCACCGCTTGTTGCGACCTCACAGCCCAACAACCGTAGCACCCCCTCCATGGCTGCTGCAACCCCCTCAGCCGCTTCCGGCTCCAGCCTGGGCCTGGACAGCGCCCTGCTGCTCAACGGCCAGAAGGCAGTCACCATCCTGCACAACGGCACTCCTTATCGCCTGCAGGCCACCAAGCTGGGCAAGCTCATTCTGACCAAATAAACCGTTTCATCGTGGGGCGACACTGCAAGTGTCGATTCGCCAGCCATAGTCGTTGTAGAGCACCTGCCCTCTCTTGTGCTTACGCTTCACATAGCCACGCGTTTTTTCCTCATTCGCAACCCACCAAAACAAAACCCCTGCGCGCATCAAGCGGCAGGGGTTTTGTTTTGGACTCTGCCGCTGCAGCGGCAGAAATCAAGCCATTACAGGCCCAGGGCTGCGATGCCGGCCTTGGCAACCTGTGCGTCTTCGTTGGCCTTCACACCCGAGACACCCACAGCGCCCAGCACCTGACCGTCCTTGACGATGGCCACGCCACCTTCGAGCAGACCGTCCACAAACGGAGCGCTCAGGAAAGCGGTACGGCCATTGTTGATCATGTCTTCAAAAGCCTTGGTGTCCTTGCGGCCCACGGCTGCAGAGCGTGCCTTGGCGGGGGCGATATGCGAAGAGATGGGAGCAGCACCATCCATACGCTGCAACAGCAGCAGATGGCCGCCGTCGTCCACGATGGAGATCGTCACGGGCCAGTTGTTCTTCAGTGCTTCAGCTTCGGCAGCCGCAGCGATGGCTTTCACATCGGCCAGTTCGAGTTCGTGCTTGGTCTTCATAAGATAAAAGCTCCGTTGGATTGTCAATGCAGCAAGCATATTCTGTACTTTGCAGGCAAAAGTAGATGCGATGTGAAAAACATTCCATCCTAAAACTGCCGCATTGCAACGGGGTATTGCAAAGGCTTCTCAAGACCCCCACCTAGAATGACAATGTTTCAACACACAATTCCTGAAGGAGGAATGGCTACATGAACGAACAAGTCACCACACTGGGCTCTGCGGGCTACGGTGTCTCGCAGCAAGAGCGCAACCGTGTCTTGCGCAATACCTACTGGCTGCTGGCACTCAGCCTGATCCCCACCGTGCTGGGCGCTTGGCTGGGCGTAGCCACTGGCATGACTCGCGCGCTGACGGGCGGCGTGGGCCTGATCGTGTTCATGGTCGGCGCCTTCGGCTTCATGTTCGCGATCGAAAAGACCAAGCACAGCGCCGCTGGCGTGCCCGTGCTGCTGGCCTTCACCTTCTTCATGGGCCTGATGCTATCGCGCCTGATCGGCATGATTCTGGGCTTCTCCAACGGCACCCAGCTGATCATGACCGCCTTTGCCGGCACCGCTGGTGTGTTCTTCGTGATGGCCATGCTGGCCACCGTGATCAAGCGCGACCTGTCGGGCATGGGCAAGTTCCTGTTCGTGGGTGCTCTGGTGCTGATGGTAGGCGCCATCATCAATGTCTTCGTGGGTTCCACGGCAGGCATGATGGCCATCTCCATGCTGGCCATCGGTATCTTCTCCGCCTACATGCTGTATGACCTCAAGCAGATCATCGACGGCGGCGAAACCAACTACATCAGTGCCACCCTGGCCCTGTATCTGGACCTGTTCAACGTGTTCCAGAGCCTGCTGGCCCTGCTGGGTATCATGGGCGGCGACCGCGACTAAACCTCGCCACCACCCAAGCAGAAAGGAGTGCCTTGCGCACTCCTTTTTGTTTCCGGTAACCTTGACGTCAAGCGCGGTCATCGCATTGATGGATATTTCAGTCATGGCCTAAATTTCCGACTGCCGCTGCCGATAAGCAGACAAGATGAAGCCAAACCACCTTCCCCGCGCACTTGCCATTGCCCTGCTGCCTCTGGTACTGGCAGGCTGCAAGATTGAAGACATTCCGGGCCTGGGTCCAGACCCACGCACCGTGGCGCGCGAGTCCGAAGCCAAGGCCATTGGTGGTGCCTGTCGGCATGCCATGCGCGGGCTGGAGGATTGCTACGTCCTCAACCCCAAGTCACCCAAGGCGCTTGTGTTTGCGGGCTGGAAGGACATGGATGAATACATGCGCTCCAACAAGATCGAAGGCGTACCTTCCGTACTGGGTCAGAGCGCAGCCGAAAAACGCAGCACTGCGGAGCCCGAAAACAGCGCCAGTCGCAACCGCAGCTGAAATCGCTTGTGCCAGGCCCGGATCATGAGTTCCGGGCCAGTGCCAGCCAACGCCCCCACAGGCCGTAGCAACACTGCTACGGCTTTTTTCATGTTCGACATCTCTCACGGCAAGCACCTCTGATGTCATATTTCCTTTATGGACTTTGAATACAAACAATTCTCATTTATATTCATTGACTATTGATTCCATTCTTAGCCGCACATACGCGCATCCCAGCGACAAGTTCTGTTGTGCTCTCAACCATGGGGACAAGACTGCCGTGCCAGATGATGACTTCAACCAAATACGCCTTGAGCATGAGGCCCTCATGCTGACCTATACGGAAGTGCAGACCCGCTGCACGGCACAGATGCAGTCGCTGGCACGGGAAGTCGAAGCACTCCGGCAGCAGCTCGTACAGCTCAGGGCCAAGGTCATTGTCCGCGACAGCGCTCTTGCCTGGGAGCGTGAGCAGCGCCACGCCCTGGCCCAGGCAATGGCACTGAATCTGCTGCAGCAAGAACCTCAAGCTGCAACTGAACAGACAGTGTCCGGCATCGACTGGCCTTTGGTTGAGGATACCGACACCCAGGCCTTGTCCGAGCAGCAGCTACTGGAAGACAGTCTGCACGCCGCCGACCTGGTGATTTGCCAGACAGGTTGCATCAGCGATGGAGCCTACTGGCGCGTGAAGGATCACTGCAAGCGCACCGGCAAGACCTGCCTGCTGGTGGATCAGCCGACCGCCTTGCGGGTGGTTCGCATTCACCCATCGGGAGAGAACGGAAAGGTCGTTGCTGCCCAAGCCTGCATCGAGGGTGCTCCATGAGCCACGGCACAGGAAAAACCTGGGCTGCAGATTTGCTGTCTGCCTGGAAGCAGCAGACCCGCACAGCACTGGCTGCAACGCTGGAGCATCGCCATCTCTCAGCACTTGAACACTATAGACATGCACAACAGCTAGGCTTGCAGTTGCTGGTCGCGGAGCCCGGCGATATTGCCGACGATGACCGCATCGCCGCTTTTGTCGTTGCCCACCTGAATCTGGCAGATGCCCTCGCCGAAGCAGATCGGCCGGGAGCAGCATCTGAATGCCTGCATGAGGCGCAACAAGCCCTGATGCCATTTCTGCAGCAGGACTCCACCAGCCAGTCCATGAATCTGGCGATACACCGTCATCTACCGCAGCTTCTGGCTGCACGGGCCGAGCATGGCGCAGCAGACCCTCATGCCGTCGCAGGCGTCTGCGCCTCGACATCCGCTTTCCCTCTCACTCACCCCGCCAGCGACAGGCAGACCCGCCTTGCCAGCTTCGAGCCTGTGCATTCATCACTGCACTGACTCCCTTCTCTCTTACTGCCAAGGCTTTACTCATGAGCTACACCCTGCCTCCACTGGCCTACGACTACGCGGCGCTGGAGCCGCATATCGATGCGCAAACCATGGAGATCCACTACTCCAGGCACCACCAGACCTACGTCAACAACCTCAACGCGGCACTCGAAGGCAGCGAGTACGCGCAATGGCCGCTGAACGATCTGCTCGTCAAGATCGAATCGCTGCCTCAGCCGCTGCGCCAGGCCGTGCGCAACAATGGCGGCGGCCATGCCAATCACAGCTTGTTCTGGCAAGTCATGTCTCCCAAAGGGGGCGGCCTGCCGCAGGGCGCTCTTGCGGCAGCCATTGACAGGGACCTGGGCAGCTTCGAGAACTTCAAGACCGAGTTCACCAAGGCCGCCATCAGTCGCTTCGGCAGCGGCTGGGCCTGGCTCAGCGTGGACTACAGCGGCAAGCTGCATGTGGAGAGCAGCGCCAATCAGGACAGCCCTCTGATGCCTGGCATTGGCAGCGGCAACACACCAATCCTGACCCTGGATGTCTGGGAACACGCCTATTACCTGAAATACCAGAACCGCCGTCCCGAATACATCGCCGCTTTCTACAACGTGGTGGACTGGAACGAAGTGGCGCGCCGCTTCGCTACCGCCACCCAGGCTGTCAGGAGCTGAACCATGGGCCCGGACGGACTGCAGACCGCCTCTTCCAGCCATACCCCTCTGCCGCTCAGGACCAGACTCGGGCTGCTGATCTCTGTGGCCGGCGCTCTGGTGCTGGCATCCATGCTCTGGAAACAGCTGCAGAGCAATCCCGCAGCACTGAATGCTCTGCTGGGCGGCAGCGTGGCGGCGCTGGCAACGGCGCTGGGCGCTCTTCCTGTGCTGCTGACCCAACATCCATCCGAGCGCACGCAGGACACTCTATTTGGCTTTGGCGCAGGAGTGATGCTGGCCGCTTGCGCCTTTTCATTGATTCTGCCCGGACTGGAAGCCGCCAGGGCCGCCACCCCGAGCGGGAGCAGCGAATGGCTGGGCGGCGCCATGATCGGCGTCGCCATTTTGCTCGGCGGTGCCGCTCTGCTGGCCATGGACCGCCTGCTGCCGCACGAGCACTTCATCAAAGGCCGCGAAGGCAGCCATGCCCGCCAGCTGCGACGCACCTGGCTGTTTGTGATTGCCATCACCCTTCACAACCTGCCCGAAGGTCTGGCCATCGGCGTGGGCTATGCAGCCAACGAGGGGCTGCGCGCAAGCTCGCTCACGCTGGGCATTGCCATACAGGATGTACCCGAAGGTTTCGTGGTCGCAGCCTCTTTGCTGGCTGCCGGCTATACCCGAGGCTTTGCGGTAGTGCTGGGTGCACTGACAGGGCTGGTCGAGCCTCTGGGCGCCGTGATCGGCGCCATCGTGGTCAGCAGCTCCACCATGCTGCTGCCCTGGGGCCTGGGCTTTGCAGCCGGGGCCATGCTGTTTGTCATCAGCCACGAAATCATTCCCGAATCCCACCGCAAGGGCCATGAAGCCTGGGCCACCACAGGACTCATGCTGGGCTTTGTGCTGATGATGATTCTGGATACGTCGCTTGGCGGCTGAACTGCGCCGCTCAGGCGCAGTTCAGGGCTTGCTTGCTATGCCCGCTCGAAAACGGCCATGGACTCCACATGCGCCGTATGCGGGAACATGTTCACCACACCCGCCGCCACACAGCGATAGCCGGCCTGGTGCACCAGCAAGCCTGCATCACGCGCCAGCGTGGCCGGGTTGCAGCTCACATAGACAATGCGCTTGGGGAACTGCCAGCTTTCCTGACCCTCGGGCAGCGGAGGCAGCAAATCGGGCTGCTCTTCGCTGGCAACGCCGGTCTGCTTGGCGCCGATGCGGATCTGGTGAATATCGGCCAGTGCCTTGGACAGGGCAAACGCACCTTCACGCGGAGGATCGACCAGCCACTTGTCGGAGTTGCCGTCGGCAATCAGCATGGCGGGTGTCATCTCGAACAGATTGCGCGCCACAAAGCTGGTGGAAGCCAGCTTGTCGTCTTCGCTGCGGGTGGCGTTGTTGGCCGCATAGTTCTCGTGCGAGCGCTTGACCAGGGTTTCCGAACCTTCAATGCCCAGTACCTCGCGCGCCATGGTGGCAATGGGCAGCGTGAAGTTGCCAAGACCGCAGAACCAGTCGATGACGCGCTCGTCCTTTTTAGCATCCAGCAGGCGCAGCGAGCGCGTGACCAGCACGCGGTTGATATGTGGATTGACCTGCGTGAAGTCGGTCGGCTTGAACGGCATGGTGATGCCGAAGTCCGGCAGACCATAGGACAGCTGTGTACCGCCTTCTTCCATCAGGTGCACGGTATCCGGACCCTTGGGCTGCAGCCACCACTGGACGTTCTGCTCGGCAGCAAAGTCGCGCAGGCGCTGCTTGTCGGCATCCGACAGAGGCTCCAGATGACGCAGCACCAGGGCAGTGACATGGTCGCCGCAAGCCACTTCGATCTGAGGACAGGTTTCGCGCGCATCCATGCTGGCGATCAGTGCGCGCATGGGCATGAGCATTGCGTCCACATGGGGCGGCAAAATCTTGCAGACCTCCATGTCGGCGATGTAGCGGCTCTTGCGCTCGTGGAAGCCCACCAGCACCTTGCCCTTCTTGGCCACATAGCGCACCGACAGGCGCGAGCGAAAGCGATAGCCCCAGGCCGGGCCTTCGATGGGGCGCAGCAGCGTCTCGGGCTTGACCTTGGCCAGATGCCAGAGGTTGTCTTCCAGTACACGCTGCTTGATGGCGACCTGGGCCGCCACATGCAGATGCTGCATCTTGCAGCCACCACAGGCGCCGGCATGCAGCCCGAAATTAGGACAGCCGGGCGTCACACGCTGCGAGGACTCGCGGTGGATTTCAGTCAGCGTGGCCGCTTCCCAGTTGTTCTTCTTGCGATGGGTGTTGGCGCTGACGATTTCACCGGTCAGGGCGCCGTCGATGAAGACCACCTTGCCGTCGGGCTTGCGGGCTACGCCCTGGGCATCCATGTCCATGGACAGCACTTCCAGCCAGCCCTCGGGCAGCGCCGGGGCATCAGACGGGACTTCGGGCAGGTTTTCGGGAATTTTGTTGTCGCGGGATTCACTCATGGTGCCCGATTGTCTCAGGCCACCCCATACCCGAGAGCCGACCACGGCAAAAAACTGCATGGGCGCCCATATCACGCGCCCAGCCGATAGGCCCTCTGCAAGGCAAAATCAAGCCTCAATGTGCCGCCGAAGCTTGTCTGACAGCTATGCAATCAGAAGCGTTGCTCTTCACGCAGCCTGCGCTCGCGGCTATTGCGCGCCGCAGCAATCTGGGCGCGCTCGGCGATCAGGTTGACCTCGGTGGCACAGTTGTACTCGTCGAGCGAGAAAAACATGCGGGCTCCGGGGGCGAGTTGCGACACCGTCTGATGCAGGGGCAGAGACAGGTCAACCGGCGCCACATTGGAGCGATAGATCAGCTCGTTATTGGGTGCATAGACAAAATAGCAGGCAGCCGATGCGACCTGGGCCCAAGCACAGGCCGACAGAACCAAGGCGGCACGCAGGACGGATGCAGCGGTCATGAACTCTCCCTTCCCTGACGGGGCTCCATGCCCCTGTAATGCGGCTATTTTACGAGTAGCGACGCAGCGACCGGGTCGATGCGAAATTTCTTCATTGCGAGAAAATTGCTTGCCGCCATGCCCCCCTATGCGCACAGCCTGTACAAGCACCTTGCGGATCCCGCTCGGGCATTCGCACGATTATAAATTTCTGTATTGACAGAAATTTCAAGCAAGACCACACTTCATCTCATGCAACTGAGTCCTATCGCTGAACGCTTTGTGCATCACTGGGGAGATATGGGCAACGCCTGGGGCGTGAACCGCACGGTGGCACAAATTCATGCACTGCTGTTCTTTCATGGCCGTCCCCTCAATGCCGACGAAATCTGCGAAACCCTGGGCGCGGCACGCTCCAACGTCAGCAACAGCCTCAAGGAGCTGCTGAACTGGAACCTGATTCGCAGCAGCCGCAAGAGCGGTGACCGGCGCGAGTATTTCGAGACCTCGGCCGATGTCTGGGAGCTGCTGCGCACCATTGTGCGAGAGCGCAAGCAGCGCGAGTTCGACCCCACCAGCGCACTGCTGCGCGAATTGATCGCCCAGCCCGAATTCGAGCAGGAAACGCCCGATGCCCAGGACCGCGTGCACGAGACGCTGCGCCTCATGGATTCGCTGGGCATCTGGACCGACGAAATGCTGCGCCTGTCTCCAGCCACGCTGGACAAGATCCTGCGCCTTGGCGCCAGCGTCCAGCGCTTTGTCCGAGGCAAGGATGGCGGCAACGATTGAAGCCAAACTGAATTCTGTCAAGGCAGAAAACTGCAAAGGAGTAGCGTATGCGAGTTCTGATCTGCGGCGGCACAGGCTTTCTGGGCCGACATATCGTGAATGCGCTGGCCCTGCTGGACCACGACCCCGTGGTGCGCAGCCGCCACAGCCAGCCGCCGCTGGACTTTGGCACCTGCACCACAGCCGAGGCATGGCTTGAGCATCTGCAGGGCATCGATGCCGTCATCAACGCCGTCGGTGCTCTGCGCGACAAGCCCGACCAGGATCTGCAGACCCTGCACTCTCTGGCTCCCATCGCGCTGTTCGATGCCTGTGCCCAGGCCGGCGTGCGCCGCGTGGTGCAGGTCTCGGCCCTGGGCGCGGGTCAGGGCGGCACCCAGTACGCAAGCACCAAGCGCGCAGCCGACGAGCATCTGCTGGCGCTGGGCAGACAAGGCGGGCTCCATCCCGTTGTCGTGCGACCCAGCATCATCTTTGGTGCGGGCGGAGCCAGCAGCCAGCTGTTCCTGAATCTGGCCAGGCTGCCCGTTCTGCTGCTGCCCGAACTCATGCGCAGCAGCCAGATACAGCCCGTGGCCGTGCGCGACCTCGCCGAAGTGCTCGCGCATATGGCGACATCGGACACCTCCGAAGGTATCGTCGAAATCGGCGGCCCCCAGCCACTTTCGACAGAAGCCTTCATCGCCAGCCTGCGCAACCAGATGGGTTACGGCCAGGCATCGGTATATGCCCTGCCCGACTGGATGAGCAAGGGCAGCGCCAGAGTCGGCGACCAGATCCCTTCCCTGCCCTGGTGCAGTGAAACCATGGCCTTGCTGGAAAACGACAACGTTACCGATCCTCAGACCCTGGCCTCGCTGCTGGGGCGCGCTCCCGTGGCTCCGGATGCCATGCTGGCCACCTTGCCCAAGGAAGGCCGCCGCCATGCCTGAGTTGCAAAACAGCAGCAGACCCAACCCGCAGAAGCAAGCTGCCCAATTCATGCACGCGAGTCTGGTCGTCGTCTGGCTGGGCACGGCTCTGGTCAGCGCACTGGACTATCTCGGACTCTCGGGCCTCAACCACGAAGGAACCCGCTTGCTGGACCAGGGCGGCATTGGCGATACACGCTGGCAGGCACTGCTCATCTGGTCCGGCCTGCTGGCCGATTTGGCTCTGGGTCTGGCCTTGCTGCTGCGTCCAGGCCGCGCCATCTACCTGAGCGCCCTGCTGCTGATGACGGCCATGACCGTGATCGGCACGGCTCTTCAACCCACGCTGTGGCTGCACCCTCTGGGGCCGCTGCTCAAGAACCTGCCCATCGCCGCCATGCTGTGGTTCTTGCTGCAAACAGATCACTCGTACAACAGGCTTGAATCATGAATACCTATCTGTTGCTCAAGACACTGCACATCCTCTCCAGCGTGCTGCTGGTCGGCACCGGCCTCGGCTCGGCCTTCTACATGTTCTTTGCCAACCGCAGCGGCTCGGTCGCTGCCCAGGCAGTGGTCAGCCGCCTGGTGGTGCGGGCCGACTGGTGGTTCACTACTCCCTGCGTCTTCATTCAGCCGGTCACGGGCATTGCCATGGCCCATCTCGCAGGCTGGCCGCTCACCACTCCCTGGCTCGCGCTTTCGCTCGGCCTGTATGCGCTGGCCGGCATCTGCTGGCTGCCCGTGGTCTGGCTGCAGATACGCATGGCGGCGATGGCGACCCTGGCGCATAGCCAGAGCCAGGCCCTGCCGCCGCTTTTCCGGCAATACCAGTTGCGCTGGGAGGCCCTGGGCTACCCCGCCTTTGTGGCCATGGCTGGCACCTATTATTTGATGGTGAACAAGCCACAGCTCTGGGGCTGAGACACCTGCCATGATCGGCTCGTCCACACCTCGCTCATCAGGAAGGACGGCAGCCCGCTCATTGCAGCGATAGCGGCCATGCCGTCTCAACCTTTTGCGACTCGTCGGCTATCGAAACACACCAATCGCTTCCACAAGATTCTTCACCTGCCATTGCATGCTGCTGGAAGCCTGCGCCCCCTGGGTCACCAGCTGCGCGTTCTGCTGCGTCAGATAGTCCATGTCCGCCACCGACTTCCCTACCTGGCTGATCTCCTCGCTTTGTTCGCGCGTGGCCTTGCTGATCTCGGC